>NZ_HF986210.1:46746-60430 GCF_000431435.1 Veillonella sp. CAG:933 | reverse complement strand
TTTCGAGTGTCTACTTGACGGGTAGCAGTTCACGGTGAGCAGGGGTTTTGTGTTTATGTTTTAGTTATTAGTGGGGTACCACGTTTTATTAGGGTTATAGGACATTTCATTAATACCAACGAGTCATCGGTAAATCATTGTTGATGCCCTTGGTAGCTAGTATCTGATGTAAGTCCATCATGCCGTTGGCAAAAGCAGCGGCACAGCCGTTAAGGTATAAATCCCACATGCGGATGAAGCGTTCGTCGAATTTTTGGCGAATGGTTGGGAGCTGGGCACGGAAGTTCTTATCCCATTCTAATAAGGTTTTATTGTAGTGCATGCGGAGGTTTTCCACGTCCAAGATGTGGAATTTATCGTCCGTCATATCGGAAATCATTTCACGCAGGCTTGGTAGCATACCGCCCGGGAAGATGTATTTGCTCATCCACGCATCGCCCGGTTTTTCATCCATACCGCTGATGAAATGGAGGAGGAAAACGCCACCTTCAACGAGAACGGAGTCTACACAGTCATTGAATAATTGATAGTTTTCACGGCCCACATGTTCAACCATACCGACGCTCACAACGCGATCGAATTCTAAGCCCGATTTTGGTAAATCGCGGTAGTCCATGAGCTTCACTTCGAGGTAATCTTCCAAGTGGTTTTCCTTGATACGTTCTTGGAATTTTTCATACTGTTCATGGCTGAGCGTAATGCCGGTGCCCTTGATTTTGTATTTTTTAGCCGCTTCGAGGAGTAAATAACCCCAACCACAGCCGATATCTAAGAGGCGCATGCCTTCTTTTAAATACAGTTTGTCTAAAATGCGATGGATTTTATTCATCTGTGCTTCGTAAAGAGTCGTATTCTCATCTTCGAAGTAAGCGCAAGAGTACTGCATGGTTTCATCGAGCCAAAGGGAGTAGAAGTCGTTACCGATATCGTAATGGCTCTGCACTTCTTCCGCTTGGTGCTTCTTGGTAAGCGGATTGTGGGTTAGTTTGGTGAGTACGTCGCCGGCCGTGGAGAATTGATCCATTTGGCCGAGGAAGTGGTTCAACGCGAAGTATAAATCGCCTTCAATTTCTAAATTGCCGTCCATGTATGCTTCGCCGAGAGCGATGGATGTACTCGTCATGAGCTTGTTTGCGGGAATGGGTTCCTTCATATCTACTGTAAAAAGAGGTTCCCCTTCGCCAATTATATATTCATTATCTTTAAATTTTACTTTAAAAGGATTGGCATCGAATCGTTTTAAGAAACTAATCATTGCCTTTTCCTCTATTTTTTTACCTAAGTTGCCTAACATCTCAAGGTACCTCCTTATTAAAATTTTGACTAGCTTGTTTTTATATACTAAAACTTTAGATGTGAAAAGTCAAACAATTTGGCGGTTGTAATATGTAATAATAGATATAGAAAATATAAATAGATGAAAATATTTTTATTGTGTTATTATAAAGAATAATTAATAATGCCCTTACCTGAAATCGCGAGGATTACAGGCAAGGGCATTATAGTAATTGAGAGTTCCTATCTACTACATAGTGTTTAATGAAATAAGGTTATTAGTTTTTAAATATAATGAGCGAATAGGAATACCAAAATTCACGCATCGTTAAGGCTGACAATTTGCCGGTGCCGACCTTATCGCAAGTGTAAAAGGAGGCGTGAAGTTTTGCTGTTAATTTGAAGTGATTACGTTAGGATGCTGATCTTAATTGCTGATTGTGATAATGTTGAACTATTTAGCTATTTGGTCCAAAGCTTGGGCTAAATCGGCAATGATATCGTCCGCATCTTCGAGACCTACGGATAAACGCACGAGGCCTTCGCTGATGTTGGCAGCGGCCAATTCTTCTTTCGTGTAGGTGGAGTGCGTCATGGACGCTGCGTGTTCGATGAGGGTTTCCGCATCGCCTAAGGAAACGGCTAAGCGGCAGAGCTTAACGCTGTTCATAACAACGGCTCCTTCTTTGACACCGCCTTTTAATTCGAAGGATACCATGCCGCCCGGTAAAGCCATTTGCTGTTTAGCCAATTCATATTGCGGGAAGCTGGAAAGACCCGGATAGTTTACGGATTTAACAGCCGGATGGGTTTCGAGGAATTGAGCTACTTTCATAGCATTGGCGCAATGACGTTCCATGCGGATGGCCAACGTTTTAAGGCCGCGGGCTACGAGGAAGGCATCAAACGGGCTGAGTACGGCACCGGTCATGTCTTTGATACCGTATAGGCGAACTTGCGTTAAGAAGTCGGCGGAGCCGCATACAAAACCGGCAATGACGTCACCGTGACCGTTTAAGTATTTGGTAGCGGAGTGAACCACTACATCGGCGCCTAAAGACAATGGTTGTTGGATGTAAGGTGTGCAGAAGGTGTTGTCAACAACAACGAGACAATCGGCCTCTTTATGGCTGATTTCGGCAATCGTTTTGATGTCTACGATTTTAAGTGTCGGGTTAGCCGGCGTTTCCAAATACACGACTTTAGTATTTAGTCTGAAAGCTTTTTTCACAGCGTCTATATCGCTCATATCAACGAAAGTTACTTCAACGCCCATGCGGGTCAAGCCGTGGTTAAGAAGGGCGAAGGTGCAGCCGTACAAGGTGTCACAGGCGATAACATGATCGCCCGCTTTCAGCGCCGTCCACAAGGTGGCGGAAATAGCCCCCATGCCGGATGCGGTGGACATACAAGCTTCGGCTCCTTCTAAAAGGGCTAACTTCTCTTCCAACTGCGTGTTGGTCGGATTGCCTAAGCGAGAGTAGATATAGCCCCCTTCTTCGAGGGCAAAGCGACGACCGCCCTGTTCGGCAGAGTCGAAAACGAAGGTAGAGGTTTGGTAAATAGGGGCTGTTAAAGCTCCAAATGTATTAGGCGCTGCGCCGCCGTGAATTGCTTTAGTAGAGAATCCCTTGTTTTTTAAATTTTCCATGTTATATACCTCCTAAAAGTAAGTCTTTTTAAAACGGACAAGTTATTGGGAACACCGTTTATTTTGAGGTCAGTGTAACATGGATAGTTCATGCTGTATAATATCCCTTGGAGTGTATTTACCATGCATTAAAACTATATCTAAATTAATTGATTTGCAGTAAGTAAATAGAGCCACCGGCAGGGGCCGATGGCTCTTTGATATAAGAAATCTGTGTTATTGTTACAGCTTAGGCTAGGAAAGAATCATTTAGGCCTCGTTTTTTAGAGGTGCAAAAACGGGATGGCTTAAGGAATCAATGGAATCTTCCAGGAGCTCCACATAATCTGTCATAGCCGGCGTCATATTGGTGTTTTTTAGTTTTATCCAGCCAATATTGATAAGGTCCAGGGAGCCTTCCAGCGGAATGGATAAAATACGGTCTTTGGTAATGTCCGGCAATAGGCAACCACAGCCGATGGTAAAGGCATCGGTGCAGGCTAAGAGGCGTAAAATAGTGGAGCGGTCGGATACGACGAGGGAGCGATTGTCCTGAAGACCGCGGACGCTCACCTCTTCGGCATACTGATAGGAGTCATTGCCCTGGTAGTATTTGATATACGGATAGTCCTGCAGATCCTCTACGGTGAGGGCACCGGCGTTTTTTAACGGATGATTATGACCGATATAGACGCAAGGCGGGAATTGACGAAGTGGCGTAAACTCAATGCCTTTTTGCGCAAAAAGACGTTTCATAAATTTATTGTTGCTCCGTGACAGATAGAGAATACCCAGTTGGCTTTTCCCTAAGAGGACGTTGTCGATAACTTTGGATGTGCGACATTCGTTAAAAACGATGGTATAATCGGAGACTTTTTTCAAACGTTTTACAAAATTCGTGAGTGCTTCGATGGAGAACATGTAGTGTTGGGCCGACACGGTAAGGGTGAGCCGATTGTTGATGCTGTCCTGATTAAAGTAGTTGTTAAGGCCGTTGACCTGCTCGAGAATGCGATGGGCGTAGTCTAAAAACTCAAGGCCTTCAACGGTGAAGGAAACACCGTGGCGCGTGCGTTCCAGTATGGTAATGTCGAATTCCTTTTCCAGGTCTTTAATGGATTTAGAAAGGCTCGGTTGCGCAATGAATAAACGCTGGGCCGCCAGTGTAATAGATTGGCATTTGGAGATTTCGACTAAGTAACGCAATTGTTGTAAGGTCATAAGGACGCCTCCCAAGTGACATAGCTTTAAACTATAGTATCAACACTTAATTAAGTATTTCACAGTGTATTTTTAACATGTTATGCTGAACCTATATTAAGTACCGTTAGACGTCTCGGTACTTCCCTCATACATAGTTAACTATAACAGGTATAAAACACGGGATTATAGGTATATAAGACTTTTGTTAAGGTATATTACTGAGTTGATAAATAAATTGAATTATATGACCATTTTATTGTAACAGGGAATGCAAAAAAAGTCATGCTTTATCAGAATATATACTATGAGAAATTGTACTTATATGTCATAATGTATAATTAGAGGAGGTTTTCATGAATAAGGAAATTCAAGTTGAGGCGACGCTTACGGCTGTCGGTGAACCGGTTGCTATAGGGATGAGCAAAGCGGCCAGAGCCGGTATGAGCGACGCTGAGTGGCGTGAAGCCACCCGTTTTGACAGTACTGACTGGGGTTGGATTATCATGAGTATCGGCATGGCTATTGGCGCCGGTATCGTGTTCTTGCCCGTTCAAGTCGGTATTGTAGGGGTGTGGGTGTACTTGTTGGCAGCGGCCGTGGGGTATCCGGCGCTCTATTTGTTCCAGCGCTTATTCGTTAATACCTTGGCGGTATCGCCGGAATGTACGGATTATCCGTCCGTTATTTCTCATTATTTGGGTAAAAACTGGGGTATCTTCTTAGGCGCGATTTATTTCGTTATGATCGTCATCAGTATCTTCGTGTACTCTACGGCGATTACCAATGACAGTGCGTCCTTCTTATACTCTTTTGAGGTAACGGACACGATTCTATCGAGTAATCCGTTCTACGGGTTAGGTGTTATTTGTTTATTGGTGGCCATTGCGGCCCAAGGGGAGAAGATTCTTTTCAAAGTATCCACCGGGCTGGTACTTACTAAGTTACTAGCCATTATCGTGTTGGGGCTCATCATGGTAAGCCATTGGAATTTGGCGAATGTTCCGGCCTTACCGAGCTTGTCCGATGCGCTCTATCAGGCGTTTACCATGTTGCCGTTGACGCTCACGTCGATTCTCTTTATTCAGACGTTGAGTCCTATGGTAATTTCCTATCGCTCCTATAATAAATCGGTGGATGTGGCTTGGCACAAATCCTTGCGAGCCATGAATATATCGTTCGGCGTTCTATTCGTGACCATCTTTTTCTTTGCCATTTCCTTTAATTTGGCCATGAGTCATGAGCAAGCCGTTATGGCGGCCAGTCAAAATATTTCCGCCTTGGCTATTGCAGCGAGTGAAATGGACGGCGATACGGTGAGAATTTTAAGCTTATTGCTTAATATTTTCTCGATTATGACAGCCTTCTTCGGCGTATTCCTGGCATTCAAAGAATCGTGTCAGGGGATTGCCATTAATTTGTTAAAACGTGTGTATGACGAAGATTGCATTAATCGCAAAGCGATTGCTTGGGGTACCTTGGTATTTGGTGTATTGGTCGCTTGGGGCGCCATTATTCTGAATATTCCCGTACTTCGTCTCTTAACGTGGATGGGCCCGATTATGGGGATTATCGGTTGCTTTATACCAACTTATTTGGTATATAAACTAGATTTCCTGGCTCGTTTCAGAAGTCCAAGTCTTATGTTTATCATAGCAGCCGGCATCTTGCTCAGTATTTCGCCGTTTTTCTAAAAAATTCACTACGGAGTGTTAAGGGTTCATTAGTAACAATTTAATTAAGCAGTATCTTAGCAGTACAAGAAGTAAATAGCAGTAAATTAGCAGTAAATTGCAGGACCGAATCAAGAGAGAGCTTTTGTTTAGCGTGAAATCAGTTTCCAACAGCGACAACTGCATATGAGATATGCAGACGCAACTATATAAGTATATACCGGGAGGCTTTACTATGCGTAAAATGAAGACTATGGACGGCAATCAAGCCGCTGCACACATTTCCTACGGGTTCACCGAGGTGGCCGCAATTTATCCGATTACTCCGTCATCACCGATGCCGGAACACGTGGATGAATGGGCGGCTAACGGGCGTAAAAATGTGTTCGGACACACTGTTAAGGTAGTAGAAATGCAATCGGAGGCCGGCGCAGCCGGTGCCGTGCACGGTTCATTACAGGCCGGGGCGCTGACCACTACCTACACGTCGGCACAAGGCTTGCTCTTGATGATTCCTAATTTATATAAAGTGGCCGGTGAATTATTACCAGCTGTATTCCAAGTGGCGTCGCGTGCTTTGGCGACGCATGCGTTGTCGATTTTCGGCGACCACCAAGACGTAATGGCTTGCCGTGCCACCGGTTGCGCCATGCTCGCCGAATCGTCCGTGCAGGAAGTTATGGACCTTAGTGCGGTTGCTCATTTATCGGCGATTAAAGGCCGCATGCCGTTTATCAATTTCTTTGACGGCTTCAGAACGTCTCATGAAATTCAAAAAATTGAAGTGCTCGAATACGATGAATTGGCACCGCTCCTCGATCGGGATGCCCTCAAAGCATTCCGCAAACGCGCGCTGACACCGGATGCACCGGTGACGCGCGGTACGGCGGAAAATCCGGATGTGTACTTTACTCATCGTGAAGCGTCCAATCCGTTCTATTTGGATATTCCGAGCATTGTTGAAGAATACATGGCTGAAATCAGCAAACTCACAGGCCGTGAATACCATTTGTTCAACTATGAAGGGGCACCGGATGCTACCGACGTCGTAGTTGTGATGGGCGCCGGCGCTCAGGTAGCCAATGAAACGGTGGAATACTTACGCGAGCAAGGCCGCAAAGTTGGTGCCGTTAATGTCCATCTTTTCAGACCGTTTGCTATGGATCGTTTCATCGAAGCCTTGCCTAAGACGGTTAAACGCATTGCCGTACTTGACCGCACGAAAGAACCGGGCTCCATGGGCGAACCTTTATTCCTCGATGTGCAGGCCGCCATTGCCCGTGCTAAACTGGATATTACCGTTGTGGGCGGTCGCTACGGCCTCGGTTCCCGTGACGTAATTCCGGCCGATATTGTAGCCGCCTTTGATAATTTGGCAGCCGCCGAACCTAAAGCTGAATTCACGCTTGGTATAGTGGATGATGTGACCGGTTTATCCTTGCCTCGTCCCTATAATGTATGGATTGATGCCTCTCACATTACGGCTTGTAAGTTCTGGGGATTCGGTTCCGACGGTACGGTTGGGGCCAATAAGACGGCCATCAAGATTATCGGCGATAACACGGATATGTACGCGCAGGCTTACTTCGATTATGATTCTAAAAAATCCGGCGGCGTGACCATGTCGCATTTGCGTTTTGGCAAAAAGCCGATTAATAAACCATATCTCGTAACACGACCTACGTTTGTAGCCTGTCATCGTCAGGCCTATGTAAATGAATACGATATTTTACAAGGCATCGAAGAAGGGGGCACCTTCTTATTGAACTGCACTTGGACGCCGGAAGAACTTTCTGAAAAATTACCGGCTGCCATGAAGCGGACCATTGCCAATAAACATCTTAAATTCTATATCATTAATGCGGCGCAGATTGCGCAAGACATCGGGCTCGGCGGTCGCATCAACATGATTTGTCAGTCCGCCTTCTTTAAATTGGCCAATATTATTCCGATTGAAGAAGCGGTGCAGCACTTGAAAGATTCCATCGTTGCCACTTATGGTAAAAAAGGTCAGTCCGTTATTGATATGAATATGATGGCTGTCGATAAAGGGGTTAATGCCATTGTGCCGGTAACAGTGCCGGCTGACTGGGCTGATGCGGTGGATGCTCCGGTAGCTGAAACTCAGGAAATTCCTGAATATGTACAAAATATTTGCCGTCCGATCAATGCGCAAAAAGGCTATGATTTACCGGTTAGCACCTTCATGGGCTACGAAGACGGTACGTTACCGGCCGGTTCGGCTGCTTATGAAAAACGCGGCGTAGCCTTATTCGTACCGCATTGGCACAAAGAAAATTGTATCCAATGTAACCAGTGTGCTTTTGTTTGTCCGCATGCAACGATTCGTCCGGTATTGGCTACGGCTGACGAAGTGGCGGCCGCTCCGGAAGGTTTTGAAACAATTCCGGCTATGGGCGCCGGCGACTTACAGTTCCGTATCTCCGTATCGCCGCTTGATTGCCTCGGTTGCGGCAACTGCGTACAGATTTGTCCGGCTCCTAAGGGTAAAGCCATTACCATGAGCCCAATCGATGACGAGTTACACTTGGCCGATGCTTGGAATTATGGTGTAAACTTACCGACTAAAGCGAATCCGATGAAGAAAGAAACGGTAAAAGGCAGTCAGTTTGAAGTACCGCTTCTCGAATTCTCCGGTGCCTGTGCCGGTTGCGGTGAAACACCGTATGCCCGTCTTGTTACGCAGCTTTTCGGTGATCGCATGATGATTGCCAATGCGGCCGGCTGTTCCTCCATCTGGGGCGGTTCCATGCCGACATCTTCCTATACGGTTAACCAGGCGGGTCAAGGTCCTACTTGGGCAAACTCCCTCTTTGAAGATAATGCGGAATTCGGCTACGGCATGCGCGTAGGAACCACGAAGATTCGTGAACAAATCGGTGAATATGTAGCAACCGCTATCGATGAATGCACGGCGGAACAGGCTGAATTAAAAGCCGCGCTTAGCGATTGGAACGAACATCGCGAGCAGGGCGCCGGTACACGTGAACGATCCGCTCGTTTGGTAGCGTTGCTTGAAAAAGTGGCTGAACCGACTAAAGCTATGACGGCGATTTTAGAAGAAAAACAATATCTTGCTAAACGTTCGCAGTGGATCTTCGGTGGCGACGGCTGGGCTTATGATATCGGCTTCGGCGGTCTCGACCATGTACTTGCGTCCGGCGATGATGTAAATATTCTCGTATTCGATACGGAAGTGTACTCCAATACGGGCGGTCAATCTTCTAAAGCAACGCATACCGCGGCAGTAGCTAAATTCGCAGCCAGCGGCAAGCGTACGAAGAAAAAAGACCTCGGCATGATTGCCATGTCTTACGGCTATGTATATGTGGCTCAGGTGGCTATGGGGGCCGATAAAAATCAGCTCCTCAAAGCGATTACGGAAGCGGAAGCCTACCCTGGTCCATCCCTCATTATTGCCTATGCACCATGTATCAACCACGGTATTAAATCCGGCATGGGCACGACGCAGGAAGAATCACGTCGCGCCGTAGCGGCCGGCTATTGGGATCTCTATCGCTACAACCCTGCTTTACGCGGCACTGATAAAAATCCGTTCAGCCTCGATTCGAAAGAACCGACTGAAAGCTTTAGAGATTTCTTGATGGGCGAAGTGCGTTATGCCTCGCTTAAACAGACATTCCCTGAAGTGGCGGAAGAACTCTTTGCCAAAACAGAAGAGGATGCCAAAGAACGTCGTTTATCCTACGTACGTATGCAAGAAAGTTTGGCACCGACTAAATAGGCTTGAATCGAATGGAGTTTGAATCAAATAAGGTTTAAATTAAATGAGATTCTGACTCTAATAAGATTTGATTTTAATAATCTAAATAAGGTTTGACACTCATAATGTAGCTATATATTTTATTTATATAGAATGTAGTAAAACCTCCAAGGAAACTGCACGAATGGGCATTGGGGCCCCATATTCGTGCAGTTTCTGTTTTATGCATTAATGTAGTTGCTGTATAATTGAAAGCATTTTCTTAATCTGTTTCATTTTCTGAGGCGATAGATACTTGTAGTTTGAAAAATTTGGTTGTCTTATACCAAAGGCAGCTATGATATATTTATATATGAGAGTATAGAGTTATATTTATGATTAAGAGTATAATTATATCAGTAGAGAATCTAGATGAAATATACCGCTGTAGGAAGGAGTGAAAGTATGGCACTTTCGGTCTATGTAGGACGGGCCGGCACGGGCAAAACACAGGCCTGCTTTGAGCATGTGAAGCAAGTTATCGAGTCAAATCCGGGCGAGCCTATTTTATACATCGTACCGGATTCGGCGACCTATACGATAGAACGAAGCTTGGCAGAATTCATGCCACAAGGCGGTTTTACCACCGTTCGCGTAGTGGGTTTTAGCCGTTTGGCGTACCAGATATTTCAATCGGTAGGGATGGTGCGCGAATCAGGTCTGTCGGACATTGGGCAAAAGTTATTGCTTCGTTTAATCATGAAACGGGAGCAGGGCAAACTGGAATTATTGGGGCAGTCGGCTAAGCAACCTCATTTTGCCGATGTATTGCAGGGACTCATCAGCGAATGCGATTCATTCCGCGTGGATGCAGCCGATTTGAAAAAAGGGGCTGAGCAGGTCGAATCTATGGTATTGCAGCGTAAGCTTCAGGAACTTGCTCATATCATGGAAGCGTACCAAGAAACATTGGCCACCACCGGTGTTAATACGGCTAATCGTTTGGAAGAGCTCATGGAGGTATTACCAAAAAGCCCGTTAATCCATAATTCCCATGTGATTGTGGACGGCTTTCATTGGTTTACACCGATTCAAATGGAACTTTTATATGAGCTGTTTACATTGGCAAAAGACAGCATTTTGACCATCACCTTACCGCCGGACCTGGCGAAATTACAGGTGCCGCCGCAAAAATTACGACTGTTCGGGCGCCCTCATTCCGTATTTGCAGATGTGATGAAATGGCATGCTTCGCAAAAAGATGCGATAGAGCTCGTGGTGCGGACTTTTGATAAAAATTATCGCTTTAAAAAGCCTGTCTTAGAGAGTTTGGCAACGCGTTATTTTAACTCACCAATCAAAGATAATAATCAAGAGGCCGTATTGCCTGTTACGGTGGCATACAATCGAGCTCGTGAAGCCGATGCCGTATGTCGGCAGATTTTGGAAGCGATGGAACAACCGAATCGGCGCTGGCGGGATATTACCATCATGCTTCGTGAGTCGGAGACCTATGGCGATATTTTGGAAAAAACGCTGAAACGTTACGAAATTCCTTACTTCTCGGATCGCCGCCGACCTATGGTGAGCCATCCTCTAGGTGAGTTTTTACAGGGCTTATTGGAAGTGGTACGTCGGAATTTCGATCATGATGCGGTGTTCCGTTTGTTAAAAACCGACTTCTGGCCGCTCACTCGTTCCGCTGTGGATGAATTGGAAAATTATTGCCTCGAGTTTGGTATTCGGGACTTCATGTGGCTCAAAGACAGCTGGCCGTATGAACGGAAAAACCGTTTTGACAGCAGTGACGATGATGATACGTATGATGAAAAAATCGCAGAGGAAATCGGAGCGAGTGCAACAGCTGATGCTACTGCAAAAGAGGATCCTGAAGTTGATGCAGCAGTAACGGATGTTAATCCTGTATCGACCGGCGATAGGTTAAATAGCACGATTTCTGATGAACTCATGCAGGGAAATACGGAATCTGCGCGCCGTATGCGTGTCAATGCGGCTCATAATCTAATTATGGCCGAGCTACGTCCTTTCTGGGAATTTGCCAAAGAGGAACACACCGGTTATGAATGGTGTGAAGAGCTTTTCTTGTTGATGAGTAATGTGGGCGTGCCTGCTCGCTTGGCACAGTGGGCTACTGATGCGGAAGCGGCCGGTGATGCGGAAAGTGCGGCCGCTCATGAGCAGATGTATAAACGGGTTATTGCTCTTTTTGACGAGATTATGAGTTTGGAATTGCCCGATACGATGACGACGGCGGAAGTGGCGCTGCTTTTGGAAGAAGGGTTAGAAGAAGTATCCTACTCGTTAGTGCCCCCAAGCCTTGACCATGTTATGGTGACCACTGTGGAACGCGGTTATACGCATGAAAGCGATATCGTCTTTTTAATGGGCCTCAATGACGGCGTATTCCCGCAACGTATGGGCGATGAAGGCCTTCTGAAAGATACGGAGCGCGAAGCCTTGAAGGCCGCCGGCGTTACCTTAGCGGAAGGGGCTTTAGTGCGCGCTTTTAATGAAAACTTCTTGCTCTACTTGGCTTGTACGCGTAGTCGTGAGGAACTTCATATTTCCTATGCCGGTTCCGATGAAGAAGGGGCCGCCTTGGAAAGCAGCCTGGCTATTAAACGTTGGCAGCAGTTGGGTTATACGGCCGGTTCCAAGGGAGCGCCGCTTACCATTCCGGAGGGCCAAGAGCCGGACTATATTTGGCGGCCGTTACAGAGTTTATCCTTATTGGCCGGCCAGATGGGGACCGTGGCGCAAGACGGCGATTTAGCGCCGATTTGGCGTAGCGTTTACGATTGGAGCCTTGACGGTCAGTACCGCGAAGCTTTACGGATGGCCACCCGTGGCGTTATGGACTCTAACGATGTGCCCGTAGTGGACCGTGAGGTGGTGCAGGCTTTATTATTCCAAAACGAAGCGTTAAGCGGCTCCGTCACGCGTTTGGAAAAATATCAGCAATGCCCGTTCGCTTTTTATGCCCGTTACGGTTTAAGTTTGGAAGAACGGCCGATTAAGCAGTTCGGCGCCCCGGAAATCGGGATTTTTCTCCATGAAAGCTTGCGCTCCTTGGGTATGACACTTTTAAAAGAAAAACGTCAATGGCGTGATATAAAACCGGATGAAGAAGCGGCGCTTTGCGAAGCGGTAGTGGCTGAAATCAGTAAGGAATTGCAGCTCGGCGAAGAAGGCGATGTGTATGAAACGGTACTCCAACAGCGTTTGGAATCGACCCTCAAACGGACGGTAAATCGTCTTACCGATTGGTCGCAAAAGAGCAAATTCAACACGCGCTATTTGGAAAAGAGCTTTAGCAGTTACGGCGGTGCCGGTCACTGGCCGGCGGTGAAAATATCGTTGGGTGACGAGTCGTATATTCAACTTATCGGTCAGCTCGACCGCGTCGATGAGTGGCAGGATGAGGCCGGTAAAACCTACGGTCTCGTAGTGGACTATAAGTCGGGCTATGCGGAAGTGACGGCATCGGATGTGTATTATGGCCTCAAATTGCAGCTCGTAACCTATCTCTTAGCCCTCGAACGGGCACAGCGAAGCGATCAAATTGAACCGGCTGCCTTGGTATATACGTATGTAAAAAATCCACGAATCAGCAAGAGTAGTGTCCTAACCGAAGAAATGGCATCTGAATTGGTGAAAACCGATACAGGCCTTAAAAATGACGGTTATTTTACAGATAATGTGGAGTTATTGGCGAATATTGACGAAACGGTGGTGGCTGGTAAATCAACGCCATATGTACCGATTCGTATTAGCGGCAATGGCACATCGATTCATGGTCAAGATAAACGAAAGACCAAGTCGCCACAAGACTTTAAGGCGCTTACCGATTATGCGGCACGTGTGATAGGTAAGGCAGGGCAGCATATTTTGGCCGGGCATTTCCCGGTGAGTCCGTACAATTTGGATAATAAGTACATTCCTTGCTCCTATTGTCAATATAAGGCGTTATGCCGTTTTGAAAATACCCGTAATAATTATCGTTATATCAACAAAATAGACGAAGATGTAGTGTTGGCTAAAATGGCGAAAGGAGACGATGTATATGAAGTGGACCGACGCTCAACAAGCGGCGATTGATGCACCAAAGCCGGGCTCGCTCGCTTCACAGACCTTGCTCGTAGCGGCGGCTGCCGGCTCCGG
>NZ_HF986210.1:12404-46729 GCF_000431435.1 Veillonella sp. CAG:933 | reverse complement strand
GCCGGCTCCGGGAAAACCGCCGTTTTGGTGGAACGCATCATTCAGCGCTTGAAATCTAAAGATAATCCCTTATCCATTCAGGAGCTTATGGTAGTAACCTTTACCAAGGCGGCGGCTGCTGAAATGAGTGCTCGTATTGGTGCTAAATTAGCGGAAGAATTCAATAAAACCGGAGATTCTTACTTGGAAGAACAGCTCAGCTTGTTGCCATCCGCTCATATTTCGACGCTCCATTCCTTCTGTCAGTGGGTTATCAGCAGTTATTTTTATCGTCTCGACATCGATCCGTCCTATCGCATCGGTAATGAAGGGGAATTGATGCTTCTGAAAACCGATGTGTTGGAAAAGCTGTTGATAAAAGCCTACGAGGAAAATCAATTTCACATTTTTGAAATTGCCGACATGTTTGGCAGTGAACGGTCCGACCAAGGCATTATGGATCAGATTTTGAACCTTCATGAGTTTGCGTTGGCCCAGTCTGATCCTGAAAACTGGCTTCAAGAGGCTAAGGCACGTTATGAAAATGCCCTTACCCAGCCTATAATGGACACCGTTTGGGGTAAATATTTTATGGACGAGCAACATCTTCTGATTGACGACATTGCTAATCGTCTGGCAAAATTTGCAGACATCCTCAACCAACCGGGTGGGCCTACCAAGGGTGCCGAATTTATTGATGAGCTCGCCTATATGATGTCCGCCCTGACCGAGGCGCAAACCTGGGATGAAATGGTGGCCGCCGTCGCTCTCATTGGCAATCATTCGTTCAAGCGGCTCAATATGAATCCTTTGAAAAAAGATTTGGATAAGGTTGATCCCGGCTTGTTATCTCAGGCTAAGGAACTGATAAAAGGTGTTCGTGAGAGTTTAAAAGAGCTTTCCAGTGGTCCTTTTGCCATTACCGAGGCGGAGTTTAAAACGCAGATTGAGCAAAGCTTACCGTATGTGACGGGCCTCATCGATTTAACGTTGGCCTTTAAGGATGAGTTTGCGAAGGCCAAACAAGAACTGGGCATGCTCGATTTTTCAGACTTGGAACATCTATGTTTAGCCCTCTTGCGGGACAAACAGGACGATGGCCGTTGGGCGCCGTCCGAAGTGGCCATTGAGCTTCAAAACACCTTCAAAGAAGTTATGGTGGATGAATATCAGGATACGAATGGCGTACAAGAAGCTATCGTGAACCTCGTGTCGCGCACCGATAATCGATTCTATGTAGGCGACGTGAAGCAGAGTATCTACCGCTTCCGTATGGCGAACCCCATGCTTTTCATGGAAAAATATCACAGATTCCAGCAGTCCGTTGATGCCGTAGAGCGCCGTATAGACTTATCCCAAAACTTCCGTTCCGATGCGAATATTTTGGAGTTTACCAACTTCCTCTTCCGTCAAATCATGACTGCTGACGGGGCGGAACTGGACTACGGTGATGCGGAAGCCTTAAATCCGGGCCGCAACACCGATGATGCGCCGGAAAACTGGGTCGGTGGCCCCGTAGAACTCCATCTCATCGATGTGGGTAATGAAAAAACATCGACGTTTAGTAAAGGCGCAGCGTCAAGTGAAGCCGGTGCATTAGCTGATGACGATGATGCAGCAGATTTAGAAAATGACGAAAAAGAGACTGCTTTTATCATTGAAAAAATCAAAGAGTTAAAAGCTGCCGACAAGGTTGTACAAAATATGGATGGCAGTTTCCGACCTTTGGAATGGCGCGATATAGTGATTCTCTTGCGTTCGCCAAAAGTCAAAGCAGGCCGTATGGTAGAAGCCATGCGTCAGGCGGGCATTCCTGCTTATGCGGAAGAGAACACGGGCTACTTCAGTGCCATTGAAGTAAAGCTATTGCTGTCGCTACTGCAGGTTATCGACAATCCGGAACAGGATTTGCCGATGGCGGTAGTGCTCAATTCGCCGTTTGTCGGTCTCGATGCGAACGAATTGGGACGATTGCGCATGAGCGGCCAAGGTTCGATTTGGTCATTGTTGGCCGAATATGGCAAAAACACACAAAATGAAGCTGTTCAGGCTTTTGTAGGTCGTTTTGAAAAATGGCGCACCTATTCACGGCATCACAGTGTAAGCGATTTGCTGTGGACCATCTACGAGGATATGAATTATTTGGAATACGTCAGCGCCATGCCGAACGGACTCGTGCGCCGCGCCAATGTAATGGCACTTTACGAACGAGCCAAGCAGTACGAAGCCGGTAGCTTCCGCGGCATTTTTCGCTTTTTACGCTTCTTGGAAAGCTTGCAGGCCGCGGGCCAGGATTTGGGCATCGGCAAAACGGTAAGCGAAGCGGATAATGTGGTGCGCATCATGAGTATTCATAAAAGTAAGGGCCTTGAGTTCCCGGTCGTATTCGTAAGCTCCGTGCAAAAAGAGTTTAATCTGATTGACTTGAAAAAATCCATGTTACTTCACGGCGATAGCGGCGTAGGTATTAAAGGCTATTATGAAAACTATCGCGTCTTATATGGCTCACTGCCATGGCTTTATGTGCGGGACAAGATTGAACTGGCTACCAAGGCTGAAGAAGAACGTATTTTATATGTTGCCTTAACTCGTGCGCGCGATAAATTGTTTATTACCGGTTTTGTAAAAAAATTTGAAGATCTCTGCAGCAAGCAGGCCGCACCGGCCCTCTTGACCGATACGCAGATGCTAAGCAAAAACCTGATTACGGGCGCAAAATCTTATTTGGATTGGTTTATCATGGGCTTAAGCCGCCATTTAAACGGGGGGAATTTGATACGCCAATTCAGTGGCGTAGAAGACGTGGCCTCTATGGATCTCAAGGATAAACAGTGTCGTATACAAGTTGAACTTTATGACGGTAGTCTATACACGGATTTGCAGCGTAGTAAAACAGAAAAATCCGCTATTTTGGCGGCTGTTGAAAAATTGGCTCCAATTGATGCGGAACCGCTTGAAGCCGACTTGGTAGCTCGTTTTAACTTCAGCTATCCATACATGGGTGCTGTCAGTCGTGCCGCTAAAATTTCTGTGAGTGAATTAAAACGACGCTTTGCCGAAGCCGAGGAAGAAGCTGAAACTTTGGTAGAGCCGGCCGGCGGTAATGTGGCTGAGGCGAATGAAGCTGAAGCAATTGATGCATCAATTGCTGAACAGACAGCTGCTGCATCGGTAGCAAATGCATCAGTAGCAAATGCACCGGCAGCAACTGAGCCTACAACCATTCAAGAGACTTCAAAAGGCCTATTACATTCGGAGCTGGGTCCGTTTGATGTCAAACCGAGAGCTTTGGAAGCCGCTGAAGAAGTGAGTACCGGCGCTCGTTGGGGTACTTTGATGCATGAAGCTATGCAGTGGTTGCCGATGGAAAAATATACGCAAAAAAGCTTGAGTGCCAAACTCGATCAATTGGTTTTGGGAGGATATTTTACGCTGGAAGAGCGACAAGTATTGAGTGATAGAGCGCTATACCGATTCTTTACTTCCGATTTGGGGAGTCGTTTGTTAAAAGCCGCTAAAGCTTCGGCGGATACGTCGAACTCGTCAGCTTTAAATCAGTCCAACTCGCCGGGAACGTCGAATTTATCGGATTCAAGTCAGTCGACTTCAAGCCGGTCATATTCACAGGTCGCCAAAGAATGGCCGTTCAGCATGCTCATTGAAGCTCATGATGTGTACCCGGAAGTAGAACCGGGTGAAAAATTATTCCTGCAAGGGATCGTTGATACAGCATTTTTAGAAGATGGCGAGTGGGTTTTGGTAGATTATAAAACGGACCGCGTTAAAACCGGTGATGAATTGATTCGTCGTTACGGTATTCAGTTGCGTATCTATAGTCAAGCCTTAGAGCGCTTGACCGGTAAACCGGTAAAAGAACGTTATATCTATTCATTCCGCTTAAATGATGCGATTGCCGTACCGGCAGAGTAAGTTATATTTAGTACCGTAGCTGCAGAGTAAGTCGTATCTGGTGCCGTGCGTGCAGAGTCAGTTGTATCGGGTAGTAAGTCATATCTGGTTGTTTTGCCATAAGGGACTAGTTTTATGCTATAGTTCCGGGTTATCAATCGTTCAACTTTATAATGAAAGAAAGAGAAGGCGTTATCCCCTCAGCTTTTGCTCAAGGGATAACGCCTTCGTTTTGGTAACGTTATTTGATATTTTCAGCTTCCGTCATTCAAAGTGAATGAGGAGCTATGATTCATTTGTTAAAAACTAGCTTATTTTAAGCTTATTTTTTAGCAGGACCGAACCATTTTTCATAGATTTTGTCGTAAGTGCCGTCAGCTTTCAAATCAGCCAAAGCTTTGTCAGCTTGTTCTTTCAACTGTTTGTCATCTTTACGGAATGCCCATACGAATGGTTCCGGATCTACAGGTTCGCCGATGATTTTGGTATCAGCATCAGCACCTTGTTTTAAGTAGTAAAGCGCAACAGCATTGTCCAATACGATGGCATCAGCTGTGCCGGCTTTTAATTCATTGAATAACTGGGAGTTGCTGTCAACGGATTTAACTTGTGCGTTAGGAATCTTTTCAGCTACGTCTAAAGCAACGCTACCGATTTGAACAACGATACGTTTACCGGCTAAATCGTTCATGCTTGTAGCAGTGTCATCTTTTTTTACAATCGCTACGAAACCGCCTTTTTCAAAATAAGGATTACTGAAAAGAACAGCTTTTTCACGTTCAGGGGTAGCACTGAGGCCGGATGCAATCATGTCGATATCTTTACTCTGCAACGCAGGAATCAAAGCATCAAAGCCCATGCTTTTGAACTGCATTTTGTAACCCATTTTCTTGGCAACAGCGTCGGCAAGGTCAATATCAAAGCCTACATATTTGTCGCCTTCGGTGAATTCAAATGGAGGGAACGTAGTTTCGGCCCCTACCTTAATAACTTTTTCTTGATTGTCACCGCCGGTGCTGCCGCAACCTGCGATTAAACCGGCTGTCAATAAAGCCGCTGTCAAAGTGAGCACAACCTTTTTGCTCGCGAATTTTTTGAGTGAACTAAACATAATTACTTCCCCCTACACTAAAACTTTAAGGACTCTTAAAAACTCAAAATTAATTATATGCATATTATAGCCCTTTTCTGTATAAATATCAATCATAAAATTATAAATATTCTCAGGGCGCCATTTTGCTTCTAGGAAAACCATGTGCTTTGTAGTGGGCGAAAAGAAGTCATGTCCTATTTCCTCCCCAACGAAACAAGTTCTGAGGTTCGTTCAATAGGACATGACTTCTTTTTCTCTCACATATCTCCAGAGTACGTATGGTTTTCCTAGAAGCCTTCAGGCGCGCCTCGAATATTTACGGGGGAGGAAAGGTGATGCACAACATAAGGTTAGTTATATGTGATTACTTAAGAAAGGAAAGGCAGGCCTATTTCCTCCCCAACGAAACAAGTTCTGAGGTTCGTTCAATAGGCCTGCCTTTCTTTTCTCTATCACAGAGTACATATCGCTGTATAACTAATCTTATCTTGCGCATCAAAGGGGGAAAGAGAAAATGATTTTGATTTTATATGTCCTTCGCCCCTCTCCCCGGCGTAAGACGCACAACATAAGACGTTAGTAAAGATATACGTGCTATGCCGTGAAATTGAAAGAAAAAGAGTGACAGTCCTGTTGAACGACCTTTCGAGCTTGACTCGCAGGGAGGAGACAGGACTGTCACTCTTTTGAAATTAAAGTTTTATAGCATGCACGCTACCTTTACTAGTCTTTATGCTGTGCGTCCTTATGCCACCACACTATCCCATCTTGATTAGGGAGTACGCTTCTATCAAATGTAGGCTCTACAATGCCGGCTTTTTTCTGTTTGAAATAGTCGAGCATAGCGGCTTTACATTGTTTCCACAAGAGGAGAATGGCGGTTAAGTTCGTGAGTACCATGAAGGCCATGAATAAGTCGGCCAGGTTCCATACAAGGTTAAGGGAAGCGACGGAACCGAAGTAAACCATGATAACTACGAACACGCGGAAAATATTTAAGTAGAGTGTGTTTTTAGTTAAATGAGCGATGTTGATTTCGCCATAGTAATAGTTGCCCACGATGGAAGAAAAGGCAAACATGAAAATGAAGATAGCCATTACAGGGGCAGCCCAGCTACCGAGTTGCGCAGCAAGGTCATGCTGAATCAAGGCGATGCCGGTGAGACCGGAGCCTGCATAGTTACCGGAGATTAATACGATGAATGCTGAAGCGGAACATACGAGGAAGGTATCCACGAATACGCCGAAAGATTGGATAAGACCCTGTTTAACCGGATGGCTTGCGTCAGCCGTAGCAGCGGCGTTTGGTACGGAACCTTCACCGGCTTCATTGGAGAACAAGCCACGTTTAATACCGTTCATTACGGCAGCACCGAAGAAACCGCCGGCAGCTGCGTCAAAGTTGAAGGCATTGGAGAAAATAGCGTAGATTACGTTTGGTAATTCCGTGATGTTAACCAATACGATGTAAACGGCGGTTAAAATGTATAAACCGGCCATAACAGGTACGAGCCATTCGCTCAAACGAGCAACACGGGCGATACCGCCGAAGATAACGAGGGCTGTTAAAATAGCAACGCCGATGGCGGTTATTTGAGGATCAAGGTTAACGATAAGTAAGGCATTGGCCAATGTGTTGGCTTGTACAGAGTTGTAAATCAAACCGTAGGTCACACTGATGAGCACCGCAAAGAGAAATGCGAAGGCCGGATTTTTCAAACCCATTTTAATGTAGTAAGCCGGACCACCGTGGAAACCGCCCTTACTGGAAGGTACTTTGTAAATCTGAGCCAAAGTACTTTCTACAAAACCGGTGGCAGCGCCGAGTAAGGCGATAAACCACATCCAGAAGATGGCACCCGGGCCACCGAGTACAACGGCGATGGCGATACCGGCGATGTTGCCCACACCAACGCGAGAGGCGGAGCTTACGCAGAATGCCTGGAAGGAGGAAATGCGGTTGCCTTCCGTTTTTTTACCAACACCTTCGCCCAGAAGACGAATCATTTCCTTGAGTTCGCGCACCTGAATAAATCCGGTGCTGAAGGTAAACCAGAAGCCGGCGAGTACTAAATAAATAATAATAATGTAGTCCCAGAGAAAGCCGGTTATGGTTCCGATGAAAGAGTTAAAAGCGTCCATAATACTAATCCTTTCTTAGCTCTTTTGAAAAAAATAATACATCTCTATAGAATTTATCTAGCCTCATTATACTCTATTTAAAGTGTAACGTATACATTTTATTAGGAAATTTATACAAAATGTATGTTGTATTTTGTATAATTTGATTAGCCGGGGGCGACTTGTTTTTTTGCCTTTAGTAGTATATAATAATATAGCTAGCCGTAATGCAGGACTGGATTATGGCAGTCTTGTGGGGCTCGTGCAATGGAAGCCTGTGAATCGTGTCAGGATCGAGAGATAGCAGCACTAAGCGGTTACTTTCATGTGCCACGAGGGAACCTATAAGGCTGTCATAATCGAGTGTTGTGACGGCTTTTTTGTTTATAAGAAAGGAGGGAATCCTATGAGTTATGTAGCGTTGTATCGGAAATGGCGCCCTCAGACGTTTACCGATGTGGTCGGGCAAAAGCAAGTGAGCGAGACGTTGATGCGTGCCATTCGCGAAGACAAGGTGGCGCACGCCTATTTGTTCTCCGGACCGCGTGGGACGGGCAAAACCAGTGTGGCCAAGATTTTTGCGAGAGCCATTAACTGTGAAAAAGGCCCAACCGATCATCCTTGTAACGAATGTACCTCTTGTAAACAAATTTTAAACGGCCAATCCATGGACGTTTTGGAAATAGATGCGGCGTCGAACCGCGGTATTGATGAAATCCGTTCTTTGCGGGAAAGTGTGAAGTTTTTACCCGTTGAAGGTCGTAAAAAAATCTTTATTATCGACGAAGCCCACATGCTGACGAATGAAGCGTGGAATGCCCTTTTGAAGACGATTGAAGAACCGCCGCCTCATATTATGTTTATTTTTGCCACCACGGAAGTGGATAAATTGCCGGTAACGATTTTATCGCGTTGTCAGCGTTATACCTTCCGACGGATTACGGCCGAAGATATTGCGGAACATTTGCTGCATGTGGCCGAAGAAAGTGATATCAAGCTTTCACCTGATGCGGCGCAACTCATTGCCATTCACGCGGATGGCGGTTTGCGTGATGCTCTCAGTATTTTGGACCAGTGCTCCGGCATGACGACGGATGTGATTACGGCGCAGACCGTGGAATCTATGATTGGCCTGGTGGGCAAAGAATGGATTATGACCTTCCTTGATTATTTGCGCAAGGGCGATGGGGCGGCTGTTTTGGTGGCTTCTAAAAAAGCTCTCAGCGAAGGTCGCGACAGCAAACAGATTATTGAAGCTCTCATTCAACATGTAAGGGCCTTACTGATTGAAAAAGTTTTGCCTACCGCAGAAGAATTAGCTTTATATACGCCGTTTAAAGAGGCTTTTGCCGCTCAGGCACAGTCTTTATCGGTGGATGAACTCAATTATTTTGTCAAAGAATTGCAACAGATTTTGAATGATGCGAAACGGGTGGATAATCCGCGCATCGTCATCGAAATGGGCTTGTTGGGGATTTGCGCCCGTGCGCAAGTCAGCGAAGAAGATGTATTACAACGGTTGGCCGCCGTTGAACATCGTTTGGATGAATCGGATAATCAGTTCGGTGCCAGACTGGCTCAATTGGAGCAGCAGCCACCGATGATGAACCCGAATATGATGCATCAAGGTATGATGTCTGACGCGGGTGCCATGAATCAGGCAATGTCAGGCGCGCAAAGTGCCGTGATGCCGGGTTCAGCAGTTCCCGGTACAGTGCCGCCAAGCGGCATATCATCTGCAGTGCCGGGTACGATGCCACCGGGGGTTATGCCGCCCGGTTTGGATATGTCTACGTCGGTAGGCATGGCCCCGCCAACCTCAATGGCGCCGCCTACGCCAAGTAGGAGCAAGGCGCCTGCGAAGCGCAAAGCACCGGCCAAAAATGCCGGCGCCGGTCATGGTCAATCGCCTAAAAAAGGGTCGCGCATTCGCTCAATTATAGGTGATACGGCACTTATTTTAGGTCAGCACATCGAAAATCCTAGGAATTATGATAAAATAAAGAAGGATACCTTACGGTATGCCAATAGTCGGTCTTGGAATTTTACAGCTAGCTTTTTTAACCAGGCTTTCTTGACCTATATCGATGAATCGCGTGTTGTTTTCGTATTCGGCAATCCGATGTTGGTTAATATGTGTAATACGGAAGATCGAATTTTCGAATTGGAGCAGAGTTTACATCAGGCTCTGGGGCGCGAAGTGATGGTGCAAGTGCTTTGCCAAGACGATAGTGCCGCTAAAGGATATTTAGATGCCGCTAAAGCCGTAATTAACGGCGGCGGTGGGCATACGGCGGCAGGTGCTAATAGAGCAACGCACCAGGCCGGGCAACAGCGTCAGTCACAACCGATGGCTGGAACAAGTGACATACCGCCGGTTTCGCAACCAACTGCACAGCCAACAGTACAGCATACTGTGTCGCAGCCAAGTGGAGCATCCCAACCTGTTGATGACTTTGGTGCTTCGAATGCCGGTGGTGCTAATCCGACAGTGGATGACTTCGGTGCGTCGAATGTCGGGGATGCGGCACCTGTTGATGATTTTGGCGCCTCAAGTGCTTCAAATCGCGGGAATACCACTGTGACAGTTGACGATTTCGGTGCATCCGGGGCCACGCCGGTCGGTACACCAACAGTGGATGATTTTGGCGCTTCGAATGTCGGTGACGCTAATCCAACAGTCGACGACTTTGGTGCAGCCGATTTTGAAACAGCGTCACCCCCTGACGATGAGTACAGTGATGGTGAGATGATGCCTTCCGCGGCGGATTCTACAGCTCAAAAAAAAACGGAAGTTCCCGATGAGTTAAAAGGCATGACTAAATGGGATCCCAGTAAGGCTACGCCGGAAGAACGGTCCAATTCCGTTTTGATGGGTGCGCTTATTAATGCACAAGCTGAAGGCAATGACGTGTATGTAGAAATTATCAACGATGAAGAACCATCTAAAGATGCTGATTAGTAATGTGAAGCAGCGTTAACATAATTCACGTTTAACCGCTGAATCATAGAAGTATAGTAAGCTGACGTTCATATAATGAGCGAGCAAGCTTTTATTATAGAAATATATTAATTTTTTAAAATAATGGTTTTTAAAAGGAGGAACAATAATGTTCGGTAAAGGTATGCCAAATATGGGCAATATGCAGGGTATGATGAAAAAAGTGCAGAAAATGCAGGCAGATATGCAGAAGATGCAGGAAGAATTGAAAACTAAAACCGTTGACGCTTCTGTAGGCGGCGGTGCCGTAACTATCGTGATGAACGGTGAAAAAATTGTTCAATCCGTTAAAATCGATCCTTCCGTAGTAGACACTGACGATATGGAAATGTTGGAAGATTTAGTATTGTCTGCCGTAAATGCAGCCGGTCAAAAAGTTGACGACATGATGGCTCAGGAAATGAGCAAAGTAACAGGCGGCATGAAATTACCGGGTATGTTCTAAGATGGCAAATCCCTTAGAACGCTTAGTGGAAGAGTTGCGCCGCTTGCCGGGCATCGGCGCTAAATCGGCCCGGCGTTTGGCGTATTACTTGGTAGAATTGCCGGCTGATGAAGTGGCCACTTTGATTGAAACGATTGAGCAAGCTAAGGAAGCGACCAAACGCTGCTCTATTTGCTTTAATTTGTCGGCGCAAGATCCTTGCGAATTTTGTGCCAACGAAATGCGCGACCATAGCATTATCTGCGTGGTGGAAACATCCCGCGATGTGGTAGCCATTGAACGAAGCGGCGATTATAAAGGTGTCTATCATGTGCTGGAAGGGGCTTTGTCACCGTTGGAAGGCATCGGGGTGGAAGATATTCGTATTAAGGAACTGTTGAATCGCTTGCGCGATGAGACGGTGAAGGAAGTCATTCTGGCCACCGATCCGGATCCGGAAGGGGAAGCGACAGCCCTTTATTTGGCGCGTTTATTAAAACCAATCGGTATTAAGGTAACCCGTATTGCGCGCGGCGTACCGGTTGGCGGTGATATTGAATATGCCGATGAATTGACTATCGGCGGGGCGGTTATGAACCGCCGGGAAATGTGAGGCTTTTCGAATGGATTTAGTGGTAACTGCTGCTGTGGCAGTTGTTGTTATTTATACAATTTTTAAAGTAGCATTTTATACAATCAAACGGGTCGGTTTCAACCTAATTTTGGGCTATGCAGCGTATTATGTGAGTGTAAATTTCTTGCATATTCCGGTGGATATGACCGTACTCATGTGGTTTTTGACAGCTGTGTTGGGCCCGATTCCGGTAATCGTAGTGGCTCTCATGCACAGCATGTAGCATAAAGGAGGCAGTCAGTATGGCTCAGTTAAATGAAGCTCAGCAGCGTGTGGTGAATACGTTGACGAATAACATACTGTTACTGGCCTCGGCAGGTACGGGAAAAACAAATACGCTGGCTCACCGCGTGGCGCACATTATTCAAAGTGGCGCGGCTAAGGGCGAGGAAATTCTTTGCATGACATTTACCAATAAGGCATGTCGTGAAATGAAGGATCGCATTCTGTCTATGGCGGGGCCGGCAGCTAAAGCTGTGGAGGTAAGCACCTTTCACAGCTTTTGTTATAAAGTCCTGCAAGAGGAGAGTAAACTGGATGACAGTCTGTATTTTGACATGGCTATTTATGATGAAGTAGACTGTCAGGAACTGTTGGCTACTTGGTTGCCGGCGGGCATGAAGGACGCGGTGTTCTTCAACCTTATAAGCCATGTGAAGGAATATCGGTCCATTTGGGGCTATTACAGTGAAAACACGGCGAGTGATTATGAAACGACCATCGACCGCCTTTTTATAGAGCAACGCGCTACGATGGAACGTTTTTTTGAAAAACTCAATCCATCCGATTTGGCTGAATTCCGTGAAAAAGGGTATGAGTCTTTAGTGGGCTACGAACAGTCCTTGGCCGGTGTTCACGGCGTCGATTTTACCGACTTGATTACCTTGGTGCATCGTCTATTTCAGGATGAAACGGTGCGCGAACGTTGGCGCAGTCGCTATCGGTATATCAATGTGGATGAAATGCAGGATACCAGCGATTTGGAAGGTACGGTCATGAAATATTTGTGGCAGGGCAATCATGTGCTCCTTTGCGGCGATTATTTTCAGACTATTTATGAATGGCGCGGCTCCAATCCGGAACGACTGTTGGATGAGTATAAGGCGGAGTTTTCACCGGACGTGATTGTCTTTTATGAAAACTATCGTGCCAATAAGTATCTGTTTGATGCATCGTTTGCCGTGTTAGAGCGCATGTTCCCGCGGTTAATCGGTGACTTTTATCAGGAAAAACCGTTTGCCGCCAGTAAGACGCCGGGTGAGCCTATCGTGGTGCACAAGGCGCCCACGGAATGGAAAGAAGGGGCGTATATCTTTGATACCATTCAGACTTTGCCAAAAGATGCCAAAATCGGTATCTTGGTGCGCCAAAACTCACAGGCTCAGTACTTGAGCGCGCTGTTTGAGCGTTTTAATGAGCATGTAGCCCCTGAAGAACAGCGTCAATTTATGATTATTGATGAATATAAATTCTTCCGCCGTCAAGAAATTAAAGATGTAATGGCTTATTTCAAACTGTTACTGAATCCGCATGATGCAGTGAGTGCCAAACGCATTATTATGCGCTATGTGAAGGGCATCGGTGAGGCTCGTATTCAGCAAATTGAAAGCGAAGACGTGCGGACTATGGGCCTTCGTCTTACGGATTTCATGGATATGCAGATTTTTGAAAAAGAACCTTATGACGGACTTCTGCAAGGGCTTACAGCCGGTAAGATTGTGGTCTATGATGTGGAAAGTACGGGGACGGACACAACCCGTGATGAAATTATTCAAATTGCGGCGTGCAAGCTCAATCCGGATGGTTCGGAAGGTGAGATTTTTGAACGATTTATTCGTCCGTCGAAATCAGTCGGTGATTCAGCCGCCGTACACGGGTTTACCGATGAAAAACTGGCTGAAGTCGGCGAAGATGCGACTACAGTATTGGCTGACTTTAAGGAGTTTTCCAAAGGAGCCGTCATTGTCGGTCATAATGTAAATTATGATATCAGCATTTTCACTAACGAATTGGCCCGTCATAATTTGGGGACACCGGAATTTGCCGACGTGTATGATACCTTGGATTTTTTCCGTCGTTTTTATCCCCGTTTGCCGAACCATAAGTTGGGCTTTTTGAGTGAATATTTCCCGATTCATCATAAACCGACTCATAATGCGATGGATGATATTCGGGCAACGGCCTTGTTATTACTCTATGCCATTGAGCATAATATTCGACCGACGGCGGATCAGCGCCGAGCGCTAATCAGTAATTTTAAGAACTCGTTTGCCACTATGGCATCTCAGATGGCAACCTTACGCCGTAAGATTTTGACGGATAAACCATCGGCGTTGTTGGCCTATATTATGAATGATATGGGCGTGCTTTCCTATTATGCGGAACGTAAAGAAAATGACCGCGTAGAGTATATTCGTGATTTGTATCGACTCATGGTAGATTTGGAAGGTCAGGCTAAGGACTTGTCAGGGCGAGCCTGTTTGCAACAGATGCTGGAACAGGCAGCGCTTACGGCGGGTGAGCCGGACCAACGTCTTAAAAATAATGATAGAATTCCGATTATTACGGTGCATCAGGCCAAGGGCAGTGAGTTTGAATATGTGTTTTTGGCCGGCCTTCGGGAAGGATTATTCCCAAGTTGGTTATCTTTGAAAGAAGGAAAACTGTCGGAAGAACAGCGACTCTTCTACGTGGCGATTACCAGAGCTAAAGAGCGGCTCTTTATATCGTATGCCATGACGGATAATCGCGGCCGCGGCGTGAAGCCAAGTGAGTTTTTAAAATACTTACCGGCTGATGTAATCAGAGAATAAGGAGGTGCCTATGTCACGAAAAACATATCGCAGCGATGATGTGTGCTTTTTATTGCGACCGGACGATGTAATGGCCGGTATTGAGACGGTGGGCGCTTGGCTTGATGCCAAGCATATGGCGCGTTCAGTTATGAAAACGCTGTTTCAAGAAAAACTGGTTCTCTTAAATGGAAAAAAAACAAATCCAAAGGAATCGGTGGAGCTTAATGATGAATTGCGATTGCAGATGCCGAAGGAAAAAATAGATCATGATCCGGTGCCTATGGAGCTCGTTATTCTCTATGAAGATGAAGACTTGCTTATCTTGGATAAACCGGTGGGGATTACGGTGAATTCTAAGGGGCAGGTATCGTTAGCTAATGGTGTGGCTCAGTATTTTAAAGATAATGGCATTAAGCGCAAAGTTCGCTTTTTAAATCGTCTGGATAGGGATACATCAGGTTGCATTGTGATTGCCAAAAGTGCCTTGGCACAGAGTTTTTACCAACAACAAATTGAAGATCAACGCTTCGAGAAGTGGTATGCTACGGTTGTGCAAGGGGTGCTTTTGGATACGAATATTGTGGACCTGCCCATGAAACGTGGGGAAGACGGGATTCACTATGAAGTGCGCGAAGACGGCAAACCGACACGCACCGTGTATAACGGCACCGGCGTATTTGAAGAGGTCGAGGGTGTTCAGCTCGGTGATGCTTCCGGTAATCAACCGAGCGATGTGACAGATGGTCAATTCGGCGATGTAGTGGCTACCTCTTATCGCGAAGTAAGTGCCGATGAATTGGCGACCATGACCGAAGCGGACAAAGCTAAGTTGGTCTCTACCGTAGATATCAGACTCTATACGGGGAAAACACATCAAATCCGTGTAGCTATGGCTCATTTGGGCCATCCTTTGGTAGGCGATGCTTTGTATGGTAATGAACGAGCCGGCAGAACCTATGAATTACGGGCGCGGCGCGTGGTTTTCACATCGCTTCGGACCGGTCAAATAGTAACAGTTAGTGCCGATTAACGTCGTCGATTAAGGTGCATAATTAACGGTGACTTGTGACGTACAGATTGGAATATACGCTTTAGGATAGAATTGTTTTAGCGTAATAAAATTACATCAATTTATGTGATTTTAAGATAGATTCTCAAAGTTTCTTGATGTATAATAGATATAGAAAGTTCAATATAGTTACATTGTATATTATAAAATTCATATATTATTATCTTGAGAAAACAGGAGGTATCCTATGAAAACCGTAGTTTTATTGTTCCATCCTAATTTTGAAGCATCCCGCATTAATAAAGCTTTTGAACAAGCTATCGGCGGTGATTATACTGTTCGCCATATGTATGTTTTATATCCGGATAACAAAATTGATGTGGCCAAAGAACAGGTTGTATTGACTGAAGCTGATCGCATCGTGTTGCAGTTCCCGATGTATTGGTACAGCTCACCTTCCTTGTTAAAAGAATGGCAGGATCAGGTGCTCCTTTATGGTTGGGCTTACGGCAGCAGCGGTAAAGCTTTACATGGCAAAGAGTTGCTATTGGCTGAATTCTGCGGCATGACTTACTTGACGCCGTTTGTGGTAAAAGGCACCCTCACTATGAGTGATGAAGATTTGGCTAAACATGCTAAAGAATATGCTGAATACTTGAAACAGGCAAGCATCCCTGCGTTGGGTAAGTTTGACTGAGTAAAAAGTTTGGTATAAAAGATTCGTGTGAATAGCTAACGTAGTCTAATAATAGAATAAAATAAGTAAGCCTCCGAGCGTTTTCGTTTCGTTAGTGAAGACGTCGGAGGCTTTTTTGTAATCTTATTTTGAAAAAAGTTTAGCTTTAATAGTAGCTTCCCGTTATGCGATAGCAAAAAGTGGTTAAAAAATACAAGTTTTTGCTATTGGTAGCATAAACTTGTAAAAATAAAAAGTTTTTGCTATTATACGAGTAAGAGGAGGTGGTTTTATGATGTCCGTGCGAGCCCTGAAACCACGAGATTTTTACTTAAATAAATTGATTGCTTTTAAAGATACAGAACCGGTTAAAGTTGTAACCGGTATTCGGCGCTGTGGTAAGTCCAGCTTACTTAAACTGATGATAGCTTGGTTGAAGGAGCAAGGGATATCTGACGATGCTATCGTTGAAATGAATTTTGAATCATTTGCCTATAAAGATATGAGCGCTGATGATGTATATGCTTATGTGAAAGAGCGTATTTCCAAAACAGGTATTACCTATTTGTTCTTTGATGAAATTCAGCGTGTACCCGGTTGGGAAGAAGCGATTAATGCGTTTCGTGTTGATTTTAACTGTGATATATATGTGACAGGTTCAAATGCGTATTTATTATCATCGGAATATGCTACCTATCTGTCCGGGCGCAGCGTCGAAATAAAGATGTTGCCCTTATCGTTTAAGGAGTTTATTGAATTTAACTCGTTGGAGTTAAGAGAAATAACAACTCCACTGGGAACTAGAGAGAAGCGCGTTTATGATGATAATGGTCAAGTCTACTTGTTGTCAGATATATTTAATCTGTATTTACGCTTTGGCGGTATGCCGGGGATTGCCGATGTGGGCTTTGATCAAGATAGAGCTATGACTTTGCTTGATGGTATTTATAATACAGTTGTTGTACGCGATATTTTAGAACGGGAGCAACGTCGTAACCAAAGACAAGTGACAGACTCTGATTTGCTGCAGAAGATTGTAAGGTTCTTGGCCGATAATGTGGGAAGTAACATTTCGGCGTCGTCTATAGGTAATACTCTAGTTAATGAAGGTTTGCTTGATGCGGGTAAACGAAGCGGTGGTCGCAATGGGACGCCTAGTGCTCACACTGTTCAAGCGTATATAGCAACTTTATTAGAAGCTTATTTCTTCTATGAAATTAAACGCTTTGATATTAAAGGACGTGAATTTTTACGCACTTTAGGTAAGTATTATATTGTAGATATTGGGCTACGCAACTATTTACTCGGTTTTCGTGATCGTGATACGGGCCATGTATTGGAAAATGTGGTGTATTTGGAACTTTTGCGCCGTGGGTATGATGTGGCTATCGGTAAGATAGATCGTTTTGAGGTGGACTTCATAGCTACTAAAGCTGACGAAAAGCTATATATCCAAGTTACGGAGTCGATGCGTGATGAAATGGTGCGTGAACGTGAGCTCCGGCCATTGCAAAAAATACAGGATAATTATAAGAAATTAGTTCTGACTTTGGAACCGGGGATTGAAAGAGAATTTGGCGGAATTCAGGTTGTGAATGTGGTGGATTGGTTGATAGAGATTTAAGAATAAAATGGCGACCTTCTAATTTAGAGTTTTCCAAAATTAGAAGGTCGCTATAATTTTATGTTTAAGGAAGTATAAGGATATTATTTAAATGATAAAAGATAATATGAAACTTACGCCAATACCAACTAATAATGCAGGGCGTTCCCATTTATTTGCTAGTTTTTGGTTAGTACCAGGAACTACACCGGCAACTACCGGTAAAGCAGTTAAGGCACCACCTGTTAAGAATAACTGCATAATAGCTGCGCCCATAATAGCAGCGAAGCTGATTGCCATTGGATCTAAATTCATACCCATAAGAATTTGAACAAACGGTAGAATAATAGCAGCTGAAGCCGCATTAGATTGTGTAATCAAACCGGCAATTGTAGAAATTATAAATAGTATTTGAATTGGCGCAATAGCTAAGAATGGTTTTAAGTATTCGGATAATACGCTTACAAGCCCAATTTTGTTAATTACAACAGACATGAACATAAGACTGATTATCGCAACAATTGGAATAGCAATCTGGGTAACCCCGGAAATCATTGCCTTTTCGCCATCTGCTAAGGTGTATTTAGCCATGATGATAACGAGAATACTGCAAATAAAACCGACAATAAATACAGGTACGCCCATAAAGAATGCGATACATAATGCGAGGAATGGGAATACGGCTTTAGTGAAGCTTGGAGCATCATCAGGTAAAACAAAATCTTCAGTGTCAGAGTTGTTAGCGTTATCACAAACATAATGACCTTCTGCTATCATTTCACGTTTAGCACGCCAATAAGCAAAGACATAAATACCTATACTACCAACAAAACCCCATACATTAATTAGGCCAAAAGAAACCCCAGTTAGTCCTAATATGGCGAGCATTGTTGGATGAGTAAAACCACATGAGTTAGCAACTGTATTAGCCATGGAGATTATAGCGGATGTTTTATTAGGATGTAAGCCAAGACGAGTTGCTGCAGGACCTGCAATCGTAGCAGTAATTACAGGTTGAGTGAATGCTGTTAAGGCGCCTAATAATGCTGCGGCTAAACCGGCTGCTGTTGCAATCCCCGGTGCCCCGCCTTTTTGTTTGCCAACTTCCATAATTTTATAAATAATAACGTTTAAAAAACCTGTTTTTTGCATAATCCCAATAAAGAGTAATACACCTAGCATATCAATAATTACAGGATTCATTGCAGATACTAATAATTTACCTATAGAGTTTGGATCTTTGCCTATAAGTGGAAAACCTGCAGCAATAGCCGCTAAGGTACTGCCGATTGTAGCGGTGATATAAAGAGGAGCACGTCCAAGTATCATTACCAATAATGTAAGTAACATTATAATTTGGGCTGTAAGCATATAAACCTCCTTTTTGTACAAGTAGAAGACTATTAAGGAAAGGATTAGTGTTCGTTAATTACTTGAATATTGTATTGTAGGCCGATTGAACGATTTAATTTTTCGTCAACGATTTGGCATTCGAAGGATTCGCCATATTGGAATCCGTTTTCTAAAGGCACTGTTCCTGTATAAATAAGGCTATTATTAACATTAACTTCTTCTTTTAATTTCTCGATAATAGTTTCTAGTGAGAGTAAATCGGAAGTAAGACCATGTTGATAGGATATTTTTTCACCATTAAGTATTTGGGAAGATTCAAGTTTTATGGAATCAAAATGTTCTTTTATTTCGTCATATGGCCAGAAGGTAGTAGCATATGGTTTTAAACAAAGTTGTTTTGATTTATGAATACTAACAGCTTCTAATTCTCTATCAGTATGATCACTACCAACACCAATGTAATATTTGTTGTCATGTACTAAAATGAGATATTCAACTTCGCCACTTGTTTTTTGTCCAATGACTTCGATAACTTTGCTAGTTGTTAGTATTTCTTTGGAGCATTGATATAATACTGGAACAGATTTTGGACATTTGATACCTTCTTCCTCTAATTCCCGAATATGTTCCATTGTTTTTTCAATATCTTTACCGGCAAAGCCAACTACTAATAATTGTTCTAAGTCAAAAAATAATTCAGTTTTTCCTTTTAAGCTTTCAATTGTTACGTTCATGATAGTGCTCCTTTATAGTTCATATAATGATGGTTTACGGTCACGGAAAACATTGATGGATTCACGTATATCCTTGATAATACTTAGGTCAACAGTTCCGAATTGAACTTCTTCTGCTTCGTCGAGATGACAGATTTCTTCGCCCCATGGATTTATCAATAGTGAATTACCACCAAAAATGGTATCGCCTGCTTTACTACAAGCGTTGACTGCACATACATACATCTGATTTTCGATGGCACGCGTTGTGGCTAAATTAATCCAGTGATTCTTACGAATTAAAGGCCAATGCGCAGGAATAAATAGCAATTCTATCCCTTTTAATGCCAATGACCGTACTAATTCACAAAAACGAATGTCATAACAGATGATGATGCCACATTTCATACCAGCTAAGTTAAAGGTAACTAGTTTATTACCACCCTGGTAATAATTATGTTCGCCTGAAGGGGTGAAGCCATGAATTTTATCATATTCAGCAACTAGCTTGCCGTGCTTATCAAAAATATAAGCTGTGTTAAATACTTTATTATTTTTTAAAGTAGTAACTGATCCAGCTACAATATTTACGGAATGTTTTTTTGCATATTCGGAGAATAGTTTTTTAGTTGTTTGTCCTTCTTTATCAGCTAGTTCTTCGAGGTTATCTGTCGGGAAAAAGCCGGTATTAAATGTTTCAGGCAAAACTAGAATATCTGGTTTTTGAGCCATAGCTTCATCCATTAACTCTATGGCGTGAGAAAAGTTTTTTTCTGGTTCAGCAAAGATGGAACTCATTTGTATTAACGCGATTTTCGGATTCATAATAGCCTCCTTATAATTTGGTATACCACTTAATGAAATTGTATACCATTGTTGCGAAATCGTCAATACTATTAGAATTAAAAGTAATAATAGAATAAAAAATTGTTATTTTTTTGATGCTATAATATAGTTATAGTAGTTTAGAAAAGTAGGTGGAGATATGAATATAGAGGAGCGTCAGTCATTACAGCAGAAAGTGTATATTCATTTAAAAGAGGCCATTAATGAACAAATATATAAGCCGGGGGATATTTTAAATGAACGTAAAATTTCGGCAGAATTAGAGGTAAGTCGTACACCGGTTCGAGAGGCATTTAAAGCTCTTGAAGCGGAAGATGTAGTTGAATATATTCCATATCGAGGCGTTATGGTAAAATCGCTATCTGTAGATGATTTGAAACATATTTTTCAAATACGTGAAGCTTTAGAGATTTTGGTTATTAAACTAGCAATTGATAAGATAAATAATGAAACCATTAGGCGCTTGCAACAATGTGTACAGTCACAGGAAGATTTAAAAGACAATGCAGGTAATCGTATTCAAGAATTTATTAAATTGGATATGGAATTTCATAATATTCTAGCGGATACATCAGATAATCCATTTTTAAAACAGTTGATTTTGGATATGAGAGATAAAGTTGCGCGTTTAGGTATAACAGCTTTGTATAGTGGGCCTCAAAGATTTTATGAAACCATTGATGAACATCGTGCTATAGTGAGTGCGTTAAAAGCTGATGACTCAAAATTGTCTTTGCAAGCAATGGAGCAACATATTCGTAATACCTATGACAATGCGATGCGGTATATTGAGACTTTATCTAAATAAACTTTGGATAATGAAGGAGTAAAGAAATCTTGAATGTTAATTTATAGTGATTAAGAGATATTTGGCGTAGAATAAAGATATTTAAGATTATATAGGTGAATTTAAAGATAAAAATTATATAGGTATTAGGAGTAAACATGTTTGCATATATAGGTTGCCGCACAACAAAACATCGAAATGCTCGTGGCAAAGGAATTTCCGTCTATGATATTACGCCGGAAGGATGGCATTTATTAGGCATCACGCCTATTTTAGAAAACCCGTCCTATTTGGCTTTCGATAAGAATAAGTATTTTTTGTATACCGTTCACGGTGATTATGAAGAAGTGAGTGCATTCAAAGTGGAAGTAGATGGATCGCTAACTTTTTTAAATACAGTGAGCAGCGAAGGTAAAAACCCGGTATATATTGAAATATCTCCGGATAATCGATTCTTATATGTGGCCACCTTGCAAGGTGGTACTGTTACTACAATACCGCGGCTTGCCGATGGCAGTTTGGGCAAAGCTACATCGGTAGCACATATTAAAGGACTTAGTGATGATACCGTTTCCTTGGCTCATCAGTGTGTGTTGGATAAAACAGGACAGTGGTTATTGGTGCCTACTCAGGGGCGCCATATCGGTCATGAACGAATCTATGTGTTTAAAGTCAATGCCGAAACAGGCGAGCTTACAGAACAATCTCATATTGATGCCAGAACCTATGCGGAACCGCGCCATTTGACGATTAGTAAAGATAATCGTCATGTTTACGTGGTGAACGAAAAGGGTAATTCGGTTACGTACTACGATTTTGATGACGCCAAAGGTATTTTGACAGCCTTGCAAATTATTCCGTCACTACCAGAAACCTATACCGGCCAAGGGCAAGCCAGTGCAGTGCTACTCAGTCCGAGTGAAGAATTCTTATATGAAACAAACCGTATTCATGAAAGCGTAGCCATATATCGGGTAAATAAAGAAACCGGATTTCTAACAAATCTTGGCTTTACCTCTGTTTTGGGCAAAACGCCACGTTTCTTTACCTTTATGCCTGATGGGAAGCAGTTGCTTATTGCCAACGAAGACTCCGATACATTGCAGCTTTTTGATGTTGATGAGGAACATGGTCATTTGACATTTACCGGCATTACGGTGGCAACAGCCAGTCCAACCTGTGTAGTTTTTAAATAGGAATATGAGAAAATTAATCAAGAATGATAATAGATAAATAGTGTACTTTACTAAATTGGTGATCAAGGATGTATGGTCTGTAAAGCTTTAAATATGAATGTAAAATGACTGTAAATTGTTAAAATTATTTGCTAAGTGAATTTAATATCCTTTAATTTATGGTGTTTTAAGGTTACTTTATAGCTTGTTTTAGCCTATAAATAAAAGTTTTAAAGTAAATAATAATTATTTTCCAAAAGTAATTGACATCGATTTTTGTCTATGTTATAATCTAACCATGGCAAACAATAATGATTATAAATTGTAGTAAAAATGCTAGTAACTGAATATAAAGTAAACAAATTCAGTTGAAATATTAAATGATATGTTTAATGTCAATTATTAAAATTCGTAGGGATTGTAAATAGAGGTTTACAATTCAAGGAGGAAAAAAATTATGAAAAACGTACAGGAAGTAAACAAGTATTTAGCAAACTTAGCAATTTGGAACGTAAAATTACACAACCTTCATTTCAATGTAGTAGGTTCCCAGTTCGTACCAACTCATGAATACTTGGAAAGTGTATACGATAATGCATTCGAATACTATGATGCAGTAGCTGAAGCTCTTAAAATGGCAGGCGAAGAACCGGTAGTACGTATTTCCGAATACTTGAAATTGGCTACTATCGAAGAATTGGATGGCCGTGCATTTAGCGTTAAAGAAGTATATGAAATTTTACAGGCTGACTTTAAATTGATGTCCGACTTGGCTCTTAAAATTCGTGAAGAAGCCGGTGAAGAAGATAACTTCGCATTGTCCAACTTGATGGAAGATCACATTGAGTACTACACTAAACAGCTTTGGTTCTTACGTGCAAGCTTAGCATAAGAAGTTAGCTTAAGTACTGCGAAGCAGTTAGTATACTTGCTCAACATAATAACAACATAAATAGCTCAACACACAATAAGATAAACAAGAAAAGCGATGGATTTCGGTTCATCGCTTTTTTGTATGTTTGAGTTAGATTTTAGAATTTTAAATTAAATTCAGCTCGATAATAGTTCCCGAGTGATTGACCATTTTGATTTTTGCTGCCAAATCCATAAAAGGCAGAAAGGCCAAGGTTTTTATCTAATGCATAATCGACTGTAGCGAGCCATCCTTTATAGTCATATAGCCAAGCTTGGGCGAAACGAGATGTAAAAACCGGTGAATTTATGTCTTCGTCAAAATATTGTAACTTAAGATCCCAAGAGTTTGCTTTAGAAAGAGTGTAGTTTCCGTAACTAATACCGGCGACCCAAGCTGTGGCATTAGAGAAGTCTTTTGCTTTAATCCATTCGCCACTAAGTCCTAACATTGGGGCAACTTTAATATCGGCACTGACTCCATAAAAGTCAGTATCTATATTTTGATTACCAACTAGATAATATCCGGCTACGGCAATATTTTTAGAAAATGTTTGTCTGATTTGAATTACTGTTAATGTCGGGTTTTCATCGGTACTTAAATTAGGTACGATTTTAGTTCTTTTGCTATTTTTGGAGGCGGGAAATGTAGAGGCATAGAATGAAGTTAACGCACCGTAACCTAATTCAAGTTGAGTGGTATTAAATTTTGTAGAAAATATTATGCCGTCAAAGGGTTCATTGCTATATGCCAAACCTTCACCAAGTCGAAGACCGGTTCTACCAAGAGAAATAGTATTTGCAGTGTTGAATTTGTGATTAATTGCTAAACGATCAAATGCGATATCATTATTAAGTGTATTACCAAATTCCGGATCGCCTTTTGTATTACCTGTTCTAATCCTAATTATTGCAGATGTATTTTTGGCGATGTTGGTATCGAATTGAATCCGTGCACGATAATCAAATTTAGATTTACTATTCGTTTTGAATACGCCCTTTTCTTCCGAGCCGCGATACCGCAGGCGTATGTCGCCACTTGTTTTTACATTGCCGATTTTTTCGTTTAAATTATCTAAGCGAATTCCAAGAGCTTTCAGTTCCGATGAAAACTCATTTGATAGTTTGTTTATTATAGCCTGCTGCTCTGCAGTTGTATTCTTTTGATTAGCTATTGCTTGGCCGACCATCTGTGCCAATTCATAGCGCGTAATATTTTGGGTTCCTTTAAAGGTAGAATCAGGATATCCTTTAATGATATTTGCTTCTGCTAGTGCAGCTACAGATTGAAATGCCCAATGGTCTGAAGCTACGTCAGAAAATGGATTAGTTGCTAGTACAGGGGCAGTTGACAGTAAAGCTAGTAAAATACTTAGTGAAAACGTTTTCTTTTTCATTTGAGTTACTCCCTTTCTTGGTAAAAATGAGAACTTTTTAGGGTGTAACAGTAAGTAGTATTAACTGAAGTATAACATTAGTTATCAATTTAGGAAATAAAAAAATGATTTTTACAAGAAAATATTATAACTATGAGTAAAAGTAACAGGTCCAGTAATTAGGAATTTTAAAGGGTTTTGCTGGATTAGAAGAAAGTTCCTTTGTAAAATGATACTATGGATGCATAAAGAGCATAACAAAAATGATTGACAGTTATTCAATTGAGGTGTATCTTGTAGATAAAGGTTATGGAAAACATTTTCCATAAAGTTTAAATTGAAACCGGTTTTGTTAAGTAATAGTAAGTAGTAATTGTTTTCTTATTTTAGAAAGGATGTATTCACTATGTTAAACGACAATTGGAAAGGTTTAAATCCGGCAATAATGGTTCCTTTGAATGATGATTATTCTATTAATGAACAAGAACTTCGCAACTACGTTGAATGGTTAATTCAATATGAACATATTACAGGCCTTGTTACAAACGGTCATACCGGTGAAATCGGTGGCTTTACAAGAGAAGAACGTGCTCGAATTACTCGAATTGTAGCCGATCAAGCAAAAGGTCGTGTACGTATTATCTCCGGTGTTAGTGCCGAAGGTACAATCGATGCTATTGAAGATGCTAAGGCTGCTCAAGAAGCTGGTGCTGATGGTATCTTGTTGATGCCACCACATGTATGGTTGCGTTTTAGTATGAAACAACAATCTGCTATTCAATTTATTAAAGATGTAGCTGATGCAATCGATATCGGTATCGTAATTCATTTGTATCCTGCTAACTCTAAAGGTTTCTATCCGGTTCAAACCCTTCTTGAAATGTGCAAGATTCCTAATGTTAAAGCTATTAAAATGGGTACTCGTGATGAAGCTTTATACGAACGCGATATTCGTATCTTAAGAGAAAAAGCCCCTCATGTAATGTTATGGACTTGCCATGATGAATACATCTGTACTTCTTTATTGAATCCTGGTATGGATGGTGCCTTGATTGGTTTCTGTGGCTGCGTACCTGAACTCATCAATAATATGTACCAAAAGGTACTTGAAGGTAATTTGTTTGAAATTCGTGAAGCTAACGAACCAGTTCAGAGAATGTCAGCAGCTATTTATGGTACAGGCGAACCTACCGGTGAAGCTCATGCACGTATGAAAGAAGCTCTTTATCAACGTAAAGTATTTAGCTCTCCATTAATGCGTAAACCTTTAATTCCGTTATCTCAAGAAGAAAAAGATAGTGTAGCAGAAGCTATTAAATTGGGTGGCGTAAAAACGGTAGACTTAGTATAATACTGACAAGAAAATTTATTCACCCACGAACTCAAGAATGTTTTGAAGAGCGGGTTAAAGATGTGAAAGTAGAGAGGATAACTGAATAGGTTTATCCTCTCTTTTCATGAGTTTGTACGGTGAATTTCCTAATTTATATATGGGAGATACAGCTATGGCTAATATAATGGTAGACGGAAAACCCGTTAGAAAATTAAGCTTTTGGGAATTGTTGAAGAAAGTAGGACCGGGCATTATTTTAACCGGAGTGGTTATAGGTCCTGGAAATATAACAATATCAGCTATGTTGGGGGCCAATTATGGTTACAGCATGATTTGGTTAATATTGCCGATTATTTTTATGGGAATCGCATTTATGATGACGGCATATAGGATTGGTATGTTAACCGGAATGCCGATTATTCATGCAATACGTCATTATTATGGAAATTGGGCTGCTATTATTGCCGGTATCGCTACTTTTTTGGCCTGTTTTTTCTTTACATTAGGGAATATTACAGGTACAGGTGCCGGGATGCAGTTAATTTTTAATATTAACTGGAAAATAGGTGCATTGATTATGTTAGTAATTTTGATGTATTGCTATTTTTCTAAAGGTGTTTACAATAAAGTCGAAAAAGGAATTTTAATTTGTATAGTAGCAATGATTATTGCTTTTTTTGCAACCTTAGTTTCAGTTGGCGGTCCTGATTGGGGAGAATTTGGGTATGGCTTATCTCATTGGACTGTGGCTGCTGGTAGTTTAGCTACAGCATTGGGGTATATTAGTACTAATGCATCAGTCACAGCCGGTGTTTATGGCACTTATTTAGGTCTAGAAAAGAAGTGGAAGAAAGAGGATTTGTTTAATGGTACTATGTTTGCTGACTCATTGGTACACATTATATCTGTGGTCTTGATTTCGGGTGCAATTGTATTAGTAGGCGCTATTGTATTACATCCGCAGGGCTTAGGAATTAAACAGCCAGCTCAGTTAGCTGATTTATTGGTTCCATTTATGGGTGATGCAGCTAAATATCTAATGGGCGTTGCTTTATTGGGTGCCGGGTTCTCCTCTTTGTTAGGGAATACACAACGAGGAATGGTTTTACTAAATGCCGGATTTGATAAACCAGTTGGCCTAGAGTCAAAACCTATAAAATGGGGGTGTTTAATCTGTATTGTAGTTGCAACAGTTATTTGCTTCTTCTATAACGGATCTCCAACTCAATTGATTTTTATTGCTAATGTGGCTACTGCAATTGCGACACCGTTTGCGGGCCTATTTATGACATTGATGATTTTTCGTGATGATATTAATGAAGGATATGATAAACCACGGTTCTTGCAGTTTTCGATGTTGATTAGCTACTTGTTTGTGTTAGTTATTACTGGTTTTGCTGTTGCTAAAATGTTCTAATTTTTTTTACATTGAGTTATAATACTATTATATAAGTATTATTTTTTTATTCTGTTAATGTTAATTTATTAAAGGTTGATATAAATATTGTGCTATATGATTTAAATGATCGTATTTTGGTTGAGGTAATATAATGTCGTATTCTATTGAAGATGTTGCTAATGAGGCCGGCGTTTCTATTGCAACCGTGTCTAGGGTAATAAATAACTCTAGCCATGCTGTTTCAGAAAAAACGAGAAAAAAGGTTGAAAAGGCAATAAAAAAACTTGATTATAAACCAAATATTTCGGCTCAAACATTACGTCAATCCTATACGAATGTAATTGCTTTTATTGCAAGAGATTTATCTGATGCTTATTACGGTGAAATGGCGAGAGGTATTACAGAAGCAGCTATAAGCAGAGGGGTTTTGTCTTTTGTTTGTAATACAGGGCGTAAGACAGATGATGAAATGCGTTATCATGAATTGTTTAATCAATATCGTATACGCGGTTTGATTTTGGGCGGTGGCGGCTTTGATACTGAGGCTTATAAGAACAATCTTCGAGATGAGGTAGAGAAGTATAAATCTCGTAACCTTAGAATCGTTGCATTAGCACCACAAGGTATTGAAATGGATTCAGTTATGATTGACAATTCTGAGGCTTCTAAGAAAATGACAGAGTATTTAGTGGATCATGGACATAAAAATATTTTGTACGTTGGAGGACCTGCTAATGTTTGTACCGTTAAGGAACGTTTAAAAGGGTTTAAATTAGTGTTACAAGAGCACAATATACCTATTAATAAGAAACTAATTATTCATACGGATAATACTTGGAAAGGCAGTTATGAAACTGTTAGTGAAGTATTAAAATCAGGGCATGAATTTACAGCAGTTTTTTGTGATAATGATAATGTGGCCTTAAGTGTGATGAGAGCTATTCAGGATTTTGGTCTGAGTGTGCCGGAAGATATTTCTGTAGTAGGTATGGGGGGGTTACCCAATAGTCAATATTCGTCTCCTCAACTAACCACAATAAAAATACCATTGTATGAGATTGGCGCAAAGGCTGTAGAAACGGTACTGACCACTAAAGATTATCCAAATACTGTTGAGAAACTTTTGTTTTCGACAGAGATTCGAGAAGGAAGTAGCGTAAAAAGCATTATTAGTAATGAAAATAAATAAAAAGAGTAGCCGTAACTTCAGATTACATCTGTCGTCAGGCTACTCTTTTTTTGGAAGTACAAAGTTTAAAGGTATAGGAGATTAACACTTCATGCCGGAACCCTTGCGGGCATAGAACCAATAGGTGATGACTATGGTCACGGCGATGAAGGCTAAAATTATATAGAACGCAGGCATTACCGATTCATAAGTGCTGTAGGCCCAACCGAAAACTTTCGGAATGAAGAAGGCCCCGTAAGCGCCCATGGCTGCGGTAAACCCCGTTACTAACGAAGATTGCATGCCGTCCGTAAAAATGTACGGAATCATGCGGAAGGATGCGCCCGTTTCAAAGCCTGTCATGAAGAACAAGAACAGGAAGGCGGCAAAGAAAAGTAAGAAGTTATGGCTGTTAATACCAATCATGATAACGATAGCGGCAAAGAACATGCCAATTAAGGAAAGCATGGTAATTTTGGTGCCGCTATTGATTTTATCGGCCAACCAACCGCCTACGGGACGAATGCCGGCGCCGATGAACGGGCCAAGAAACGCACCGTAAGCGAACGGAATTTCAGGGAATTCTTTATTTACCAAGAGGCTCAAAGCGACGGAGAAACCGATGAAGGAACCGAAGCCGCAGGTATAAATCCAGGTCATGAGCCAGGTGTGTTTATTGGTGAAAATACTCATCATGGAAGCGGGACTCTGTTTTGGTAATGGCAAGTTGTCCATGTATTTTACGATGAGACCCAAGGTGATGAGAATTTGAATAATACCCACATAGCAGGTATTTTGTAAGAAGATAATAGTGCCATCGTTCAAGGTTTGCGGCGACCCTACGAGTGGGGCAAAAACGGTCATGCCCATAACAATCGGCGCCATCAAGAAGATAATGGAAACGCCCAAGTTACCGATACCGGCGTTAATTCCGAGGGCTGTGCCTCGTTTTGAACGTGGGAAAAAGTGACCGATGTTGGCCATGGACGAGGAGAAGTTGGCACCTGCAATACCGAGTAAGGCCACATAGATGAAAAATGTTTCATACGAGGTTGTCGGATCTTGTAATGCCTCGGCGAGCCCCCAAAGCGGAATTAAGAGGAAGGCTGTTGCGACGAATGTCCAGTTACGCCCACCCAGAATGCCCGGCATATAGGTATAAATGAGTCGGCCCGTAGCGCCTACGAGACCCGGCATGGCTGCCAAGGTGAAGAGCTGCTCATCGGTAAAATGAAAGCCGATGGCATTAAGCTTTACGGCAATCGTTGACCATAATGTCCATACACAGAAGGAAAGGGTCAAAGCGATTGTAGAAACGATTAAGTTTTGATTCGCGATTTTTTTACCATATTGATTCCAAAACTGTTCGTTGTCCGGATTCCATTGTGCCAGGATTTCGCGGCGACTAAGTTTTGGGGCGGCAGTTGTTGCTGACATGCTTACACTCCTTTGTTACAGTAATGTGAAAATCAGTCGGTATCTACTCGCTCGATATAGATAACGGCTATTATCAACATGACAATTTTGGCTTTATATAAGGCTGTAGCAAGTTGATTTATTTCAGGATACAGTCATGGTCATAAAGCGTGTCTAATTGGAGTATAGGAAAAATATTCGATTTTGTATGTGACAAATATCACTGAAAAGTAAGATTCTGTGAAAAAGGATGTTTTTTAAAAAACTCAAATCAAATTAATCATGTCTTTGTAAGGTGGAATTCAAGATGAAAAATTGTGCAATTTGTAGAATACTTGCATTTAAGCCTATATGTGGCACTAAATATATAACTTTAGATATATAGTGTGCTATAATAGAATAGATAATGCTTTAGGGAAAGGGCGTTTTAACGATAGATTATAACTGAGGTGCTACGTATGAAGTATACGTTTGATATGGTAAAAGACTTGCGCGCGTTTCGCGATATTGATGAAGCGGATTTCAAAACTCTGTTGCAAACGGTGGGCGCTTTTACGAAGAAAATTAAAAAAGGCGGTTATATTACGCTGGCCGATGAAGAGGTGCCTTGTGTGAGCGTGATTCTGAAAGGCACGGTTCACATGATGAGTGAAGATATTTGGGGTAATCGGTCGATTTTGGTGTTTATGAATCGCGGCGATTTGTTCGGTGAATCCTTTGCGTGCAGTTCGAATCAGGTCTCGCTGGTTAATTTTTATGCCGCTTCCGATGTGACCGCTTTGTATATTCCGTTCGATAAATTATTATCCTTGTCGGCTAATGATTTGGGGGCGTATCGTCAATTGGTACAGAATATTATGACTCTTGTGGCCGATAAGAATGTGCGAATTTTGCAAAAGCTGGAAATCGTGTCTAAGCGTAACTTACGCGATAAGCTGATGGCTTATTTTTCTTATATGGCCAAGGTTTGGGGCAGCATGGAATTTGATGTACCCCTAGGGCGTGTAGCGCTCAGCGAGTATCTCTGTGTGGACCGCAGTGCGTTGACCAGGGAATTATCGCGTATGCAGGATGACGGTTTAATTGAATTTGAAAAAAATCATTTTAAAATTTTGGCGCCGGCCGATTCATTGACTTAAAGGTTTAGACTCTATACGTATAAATTGAAAATCGATTAGTATTACGAAATTAAAATAGTGTAATACTCAGACTAGCGTTAAAGACAAGAGAGCGAACGAATAATTCGTCGCTCTCTTGTCGTTTTTGGAAGAAAATAAAGGGAAAGTCATACTATATATGAAGGGGTCAGCGTTATTTTTTAGCCAAGACATACACCATATCAATAAGTGGCAAGATTAAAGCTATTAAAGCAATTTCGTTATGATGCGGAATCCCCGTGAGTGGTATAAACATGCCAATTAAAGTCAGTCCGCCCCACACGATTGGACGGGTCCAAGTGCGACCTTGATTTGCTTCTGGCATAATAGTAGCAGTAGCAATGGGCGTTTTAGTCCAGCTGTTCCACTTCCTCCACCGTTGGAACGTCAATAAAGCACCGAATAAGGAAGCCACACTTAAGATAACCATCCAGATAGCCCATACGATTTTAAGAGCTATCGTATTATGATTGTGAATGTGCAAGTTAATAAGCGTAGTTAAACCGGTAAAATACCATGGAATCGGCTGCGAATAGAAATGATCTTTTTGTGCGTTTTCATAAATATTGGCATATACCGGCTGACCTAAGAATAAAGCCGGATCATCGTCATTTTCACGACCAAGGTAGAATGTATAATGACCACCATTGAAGCGGGATGGATAATCCATGGAGATTAACAGTTGCCCCGGGAAGCGGGACTGAACTTTTGCGATGGCTTCCGATGGCGTTAAGATATCGGATTTTTCGGTACTTAATTCGATTTTGGCATTGGCAGCAACTTCTTTATTGTAGTTGTCGTTTAAGATGAAGAACGTAGCGACACCGGTACCGGTAATGCTGAGGAGAAACCCGAAAATGGCCGTTAACATCATTAGTTCACGATGCAAATTACTGATGCGATTGCGTATAGATTCTTTGAACATTCTAGGAGCAATAGCCGCATTGTTATTTTCAATTGCTAAGCTACAGGTAGAGCCGGTAGCAGATGTTACGATAGGTTGACTTTTCAATCTGGCTCTACGTAGGCGAGCTGCTTTTGAAAACGGCCCATATAGGAAAGCGCCGCTTACAACAGCAATACCGCAAATAAAGGAAATAATGCCAATGAGATATAAGCCAAGGCGGTTTAAGGCGAGACGTGTATGCAATTCGTGGATAATATGCATGGTCGTACGAAGCGGTGTGGCCGTAACCTTGCCGCTTTGTGGAGCCGTGAGCTGCTGGCTGTGCGGATTATAAATAATATAATCGCCACCCATCCCCATACGGGCACGCGGTTCGTGAGTATTGTTTTTGTCAATAATACGATATCTCAATAAATGCGAGCCCATCGCCGGCGAAATATTTAAGATTTCTTTGTCGGGATATTTTTGTGTAAATTGAGCGGCGCCTTTATCGGCTCCGTCCCAAAGCGTGTTGATATTCATCGGGGCGGCGCCCATAGTATGCGAACCTTGAATTTCTGCTCTGAATAAGAGAATTAACCCGGTGATGCAGAGTAGGAAGAAAAATAGAAATGAAAATATACTAAGGTACTTATGTAGCTTATATATGGTTGACGTATTCATAACAAGACTCCTTTCTTTGCCATTTTAGTCCTCTAAAGACCAGCTTTCAAGGTTTTATGATTCTACATGAAAATTACTCATAAGTAGATTGTGCCAAGACTTTAATATGTAAAATCGCCAATCAAAAACTTTGATATATTCCTTAACTAAATGTCCCTTTGGATTAATTTTATCGATATATGTGATATAAATCACACACCCAAAAACGTTCCTTTGGTATTCTGAAGATAACAAGGAGGGACAACGCATGAATACGTTTTTTAAAAAATTTTCCTATCTAATACCTAAAAATAAAAGTGAATCAGGTCATCAAGCGGAGTATCAAGGCGGCCGTGACTGGGAATCCATGTATCGTAACCGTTGGTCGTATGACAAAGTGGTGCGCTCCACGCATGGCGTAAACTGCACCGGTTCCTGCAGTTGGAATGTTTTTGTCAAAAACGGTATCGTGACGTGGGAAAATCAGAATCATGATTATCCTGAAACAAGTCCTGATATGCCTGACTTCGAACCGCGCGGCTGTCCGCGTGGTGCTTCGTTCTCCTGGTATATGTACAGCCCGTTGCGCGTGAAATATCCGTACGTTCGCGGTGAATTGGCGGATATGTGGCGCGAAGCCAAAAAAGAACATCCGAACGCGTTAGAAGCGTGGAAATCTATCGTGACGGACCCTGAGAAAACTAAACGCTATAAGTCCGCCCGCGGTATGGGTGGTTTTGTCCGTTCTACCTGGGATGAAGCGTCTGAAATTGCGGCCGCTTCCATGCTTTACACGGTGCAGACCTACGGTCCGGACCGCAACTTCGGCTTTTCGCCGATTCCGGCCATGTCCATGCTAAGTTATGCCGCCGGTGCCCGTTTCATGAATCTCATGGGCGGTGCTTGCCTCAGCTTCTATGACTGGTATGCCGATTTGCCGCCGGCCAGCCCGCAGGTATGGGGCGAACAGACCGACGTGCCGGAAAGTAGTGATTGGTACAATGCCGGTTACATCATTACTTGGGGTTCTAACGTACCGCAAACCCGTACGCCGGATGCTCACTTCCTCACCGAAGTTCGCTACAAAGGCACCAAAGTTATTTCCGTTTCACCGGACTACGCGGAATCTACCACGGCCGCCGATACATGGCTCAATGTAAAAGCCGGCTCTGATGCGGCGCTCGCCATGGCCATGGGTCATGTTATTTTAAAAGAATACTACGTCGACAACCAGACGCCGATGTTCCTCGACTACGCCAAACGTTATACGGACTTCCCATTCCTCGTTCGTTTGGATGAAAAAGACGGCAAGTTCACGGCCGGTCATTTCTTGACGGCCAAAGACATGGGCGATTTGTCGCAACATAGCGAATTTAAATATTATGTGCTCGATGAAAAGAGTGACAAATTAGTTATTCCTAACGGCCAGATGGGCCATCGCTGGGGTGACAAAACAAAATGGAATTTAAAACTCGAAAATAGTGAAACCGGCGAACCTATCAGCCCTAAATTATCTTTCATCGACGAAAAGGATGATTTAAAAACCGTAACTTTGCCGTTCTTCGGTCATTTGGACAATACGGCCACCTTATCCCGTCGCGTGCCGGTTAAACGCATGAAGACGGCTGACGGTGAAGTATATGTTACTACTGTTTACGACTTACTCTTAGCCAACTACGGTGTTGACCGCGGCCTCGGCGGCGAAGTGAATGCTGACTATGAAAGCGATACACCGTTCACGCCGGCTTGGCAGGAAAAATATACCGGTATCAAATCGGACATGGTGATTCACACGGCGCGTGAATTTGCGGATAATGCCATTGCTACCAAAGGTCGTTCCCTCATTATCATGGGCGGCGGTATCAACCACTGGTTCCATGCGGACATTATTTACCGT
>NZ_HF986210.1:0-12362 GCF_000431435.1 Veillonella sp. CAG:933 | reverse complement strand
TCTTCTGTGCCTGCGAAGGTAAAAACGGCGGCGGTTGGGCTCACTATGTAGGTCAGGAAAAATTGCGTCCTGCCGAAGGTTGGGGCGCTATCATGACGGCTAAAGATTGGCAGCCGGTACCGCGTTTGCATAACGGTACATCCTTCTTCTACTTCGCCACCGACCAATGGCGCAGTGACGAAATGGATACCAATGATTTGACATCCGCCCTCGTAGAACCGCGTTATCGTCATGTAGGCGACTACAATGTGTTGGCCGCTCGCTTGGGTTGGTTGCCATCCTATCCGACCTTTAAAACAAGCAGTGCCGATATTTATAAAAATGCCGCTAAAGCGGGTTATACCGAATTTGGCGATGTGAAGAACTTCGTAGCGCAGCAGCTTAAAAATAAAGAGTTGGAATTTGCCGTACAGGATCCGGATGCACCGGAAAACTTCCCGCGCAACCTCATTGTATGGCGTGCCAACCTGATTACGTCGTCCTCTAAGGGCCACGAATACTTTATGAAACATTTACTCGGTACGAAAGACGGCCTCCTCGAATCGGATACGCCGGCTGTTAAACCGACCGAGATTAAATGGCGTGAAGAAGCGGGTAAGGGTAAACTCGATTTGCTCATTGACCTCGATTTCCGTATGGCCGGTTCCGCCCTCTATTCGGATATTGTGTTGCCTACCGCCACCTGGTATGAAAAAACCGACTTATCTTCTACCGACATGCATCCGTTCGTGCATCCGTTCCAGCCGGCCGTAGATCCGGGTTGGGAAGCTAAAACGGACTGGGATATTTTCCTTACCTTAGGCCAGGCCGTTTCCAAATTGGCTAAAGAAGTAAATATGCCGGTATACCGTGATATCGTAGCGACACCGTTAGGACACGACTCGGAAGCGGAACTTGCTCAGCCGGGCGGTCTTGTGAAAGATTGGAGCCGCGGTGAATGTGAACCGATTCCGGGCAAAACGATGCCGCAGCTCGTCGAAGTGGAACGCGATTATACGCGTATTTTTGAAAAACAACGTGCCTTAGGGCCAAACTTGGCTGACGGCACAGTAGGTGCTCACGGTATTGCCGTTAACATCGCTGAACAATACGAAGAGCTGAAAGCGCGTAACGGTGTGATTCGCAGTCGTGCGCAAGGTTCTACCGCTCCTGAAGGGGCTACCGACGGAGCCGGTCATGTGATTTCCACAACTGATGACGTAGGGGCCGGTTGCCCATCTATTGAAGATGCCTACCAAGCTTGTCAGGCCGTTTTGACCATGTCGTCCGCAACGAATGGCGCCGTAGCGCATAAGAGCTGGGCGAAGGCGGAAGAATTGACCGGTCTTAAAGACTTAACCAAAATGACGGGCGGTCGCAGCGGTGAACAGATTACCTTTGAAGATATCGTAGCGCAACCGCGCCTCGTTATCAGCACCCCGATTTTCACGGGTAATGGTAAAGATAATCGCCGTTACACGCCGTTTACGAATAATGTGGAACTCCTCATGCCGTTCCGCACGATTACGGGCCGTCAGTCCTACTTCCTCGACCATGACATCATGGCGGAATGGGGCGAACAGATGGCTACTTTCAAACCGATTTTGGCGTATGCACCAATGCGTGAAAGCTTGCCGAATGACGGCATTCCGGAAATTACACTTAAATACTTAACGCCGCACAACAAGTGGAGTATTCACAGTATGTACTTTGATACGCCGCATATGTTGACCTTGTTCCGCGGCGGCCAATCCGTATGGCTCAACGAAGATGATGCCAACGAAATCGGCGTGGCCGACAATGATTGGATTGAATTATATAACAGCAATGGTGTGGTGGCCTCCCGTGCCGTAGTAACACCGCGTATTCCGCGCGGCCTCGTTTACATGCACCATGCGCAGGATCGTCACATCAACGTGCCGGGCACCTCGCTCACGGGCGGTCGTGGCGGTACACACAATACGCCGACACGTATTCACATGAAACCGACCCATATGATTGGGGGCTACGGACAATTGAGTTATGGGTTTAACTATTACGGACCTACCGGTAATCAGCGCGACATGCTTGTGGTAGTGCGTAAGATGAAGGAGGTTGATTGGCTTGAAGATTAAAGCACAAATTTCGATGGTCATGAATTTAGATAAATGTATCGGTTGTCATACTTGCTCGATTACTTGTAAAAACACGTGGACCAACCGCGAAGGTGCGGAGTACATGTATTTTAACAATGTGGAAACAAAACCGGGCATCGGCTATCCGAAACATTGGGAAGACCAGAACCGTTGGAAGGGCGGCTGGATTCTAAAAGATGGTAAACTGCAGCTCGCTACGGGCTCTAAGGGCAACCGTCTGATGAAACTCTTTTTCCATCCGGAACAGCCTGAGCTGAAAGACTATTTCGAGCCATGGACCTATGATTATGAAACCTTGATTCATTCCAAACGTAAAAACAATCAGCCGGTGGCGCGTCCCCGCTCTTTGATTACGAAGGAAAAAATGGAAATCGAATGGGGCCCTAACTGGGAAGATGATTTAGCCGGCGGTAATACGGCCCGTGCCGATGTGAACCTTCAAAAAATAGGCCAAAACATCGCCCTTGATTTCCACGATATTTTTATGAAATACTTGCCGCGCCTTTGCAATCACTGCTTGAATCCGGCCTGTGTGGCGGCTTGTCCGTCCGGCGCCATCTACAAACGTGACGAAGACGGCGTAGTCCTCATCTCGCAAGATGTGTGTCGCGGTTGGCGTCATTGTGTGCCTGCTTGTCCGTATAAAAAGATTTATTATAACTGGCAGACCAATAAGGCTGAAAAATGCGTATTCTGTTACCCTCGTTTGGAAAACGGATTGCCGCAGATTTGTGCCGATACCTGCGTCGGTCGCATGCGCTATGTAGGCGTGTTACTCTACGATATGGATAAAGTGGAAGCGGTGGCATCGACGGAAAATCCGCAAGAGATTTATGATAATATGCTTGATGTGTTGCTTGACCCGCATGATCCGGCCGTAGTGAAAGCGGCTAAAGAACAGGGCATCCCTGACAACTGGATTAAAGCGGCTAAAGAATCGCCCGTATTCCGCCTCATTAAAGAATGGCAAATTGCGTTGCCGCTTCATGCAGAATATCGTACGGTACCGATGGTATGGTATGTGCCGCCAATGAGCCCGATTTTACATAAAGATGCGGCGTCGGTACATTTCCCTGAAGCGGAAGCAATGCGTATTCCGGTAGCTTATTTGGCACAGATTTTCTCTGCCGGCAATGAAGATGTTATCCGCCGTGTGCTTAATACCTTGCTTGATTTGCGCCGTTACATGCAGCAGCGTACCCGCGGTGAAGCAACAACTGAATTTGATACTAAATATGGTGAGCACACGCTCTATGATATGTATCGTTTGCTTGGCATTGCCAAATACCGCGATCGTTATCGCATTCCGGCCGGCGTCAATGCAACGCAGGAAGAAAAACGCTTGCATCAAGGCGTAGGTGGTTTCAGCGATTGTGCCTTCGGTGGTTGCAGCGGTTCCGCTCCGAGTGCTTCCGGTTGTAACGGTTGTGCCGGAGGTGGCCATGAGTAACTCTATGGAAACAAAAAATCAAACTGCAAATCAAACAAAGCTGAATCAAATGGCGGAGGGTCAAGTTTTGTCGGATCAAACTGCCTTGGATAAGGAAGCTTTGCAATTGAGTGCCTATTTATTGAGCTATCCTTCGGCCGAGTGGCGTGAAGCTTTGACGGACGTGCAAGCGGCGTGGCGTGCTTGGCCGGATAGCCCCTTAAAAGAAAGTCTCGGGGCGGTGCTTGATTATATCAGTAGTGAACAGGCACGCGAATACGAGGACGAATATGTGCGCGTCTTTGATTTCAGCAGTAATACCAATATGTATTTGACGTCCTATGATGCCACTAATGCGGAAGAACAGGCGTCGGAGTTATTGGAATATAAAGCTTTTTTTCAAAAACACGGTTATGACATTGCTCGCGAGTTGCCGGATTATGTGCCGGCCATCCTCGAGCTGTGCAGTACTTTAGAACCTGTGGAAGCGTTGGAGATTTTACAACATGGCAAAGAAGCCTTGGCAACGCTTCGTCAACGACTTATTGACGGTAAGCAGGTGCATGCTTTCGTGCTTGATGTAGTATTACAAATTGTAGAACGTTGGGAGGGAACTTTAGGATGAGTGAATTTGTTTGGGTCGCCTTGCCCTATCTTGCGTTTACCTTTTTAGTATTCGGTTCGGCCGTTCGTTACACCGTGTCGGAACGGACATGGACCACGAAATCCAGTGAGTTTTTGGAGAAAAAACAGCTTCGCATTGCCGGTCCTTTATTCCATTTTGCTTTACTCCTCGTGTTCTTGGGGCATGTAGGAGGCATCTTGGTGCCGCAGGAAGTGACGGAAATGTTTGGCATTGACGAGCATCTCTATCACATGGGGGCGCTATACATCGGTGGGGTAGCGGGGATTTTATTGGTGGTAGGCTTCTTACTCCTTATGAAACGCCGTTTTACATCGGTGTACATGAAAGTCAATACATCGTCAATGGACGTGTGGCTCTTCTTGTTCTTGGGTCTTACCATTTTGACGGGTTTTGCCGGTACCATGCTCAACGCCGACGGTGCTTTTAACTATCGTGAATACATCGGACCTTGGTTCCGCAGCTTGCTCATTATGCAGCCGAAACCGGAATTGATGCTGAATATTCCGATGATGTTTAAGGTTCACATGTTCTCATGGATGGCGGTTTGCTTTATCTTCCCGTTCAGCCGTTTGGTGCATTGCCTGAGCTTCCCGTTCCTTTACTTGTGGCGCAGTGCCATCGTGTATCGCCGTCGCTAGTAGATGGGTGTAATAGCGTATTACTGTCGCTAGTAGATGCTTGTAATAGCGTATTACATATATAGTTATATATAGTAAAATACAATCAGAGGTCTCCGTGTGTGGAGGCCTCTTTTTTATGAAGTTAATGATTAATTTAGTGAATAGGCTATACCGATTGTGAATAGGTGTCCGTAAAACGTCAAAAAATGGGTTGGATTGTTCGGATTTTTTGTTTGTTGAGCGTCAAAAATTAGAAAATAAAATATATAATTGGTAATTATTATCATTAAAAAGAGACTTTGGTTCAAATTGCAGGACTTGAGTTTTTAGAAAAATTAATGGTAAGATGCGTATTTACCACAAAAAGTTATCTTCTGAATTGGAAGTGTGTACAGAAAAAACGAATGTGCTTAACACAAAAATATAAAGGTTTATGCATTGATTTAGAAGAGGGGGTATATAAAAGACTAATGTTTCCGCGGATGGGATTTTTAGAGCGCTTTTGAATGTATATTCTATGCATATTAATACCTGAATATGACAAAACAAGTGTACTTTTAGTATATCGATTGTCAACGAAGTGCGATTAGAATCGCAATAATTGATATTTTGCGAAAAGTTCTCAATAGACATAAATACTTGATTAAACTGCATAGACCGCGTTTGAAAGCCCTCTTGATGTGTGCTATGATTAAGTCATCAGAAAATCTCGTTTTAAGTTGAGGAGGGATTACTTTGCGTACTATCGACGTAGCAAAAGTGACGGAAACAGTAGCCCAAATGTGTAAAAATGCGGCTTACTATTTACCACAAGACGTATATGAAGGTTTAAAAGCCGGTCGTGAAACAGAAAAATCTCCGGTTGGTTGTGTTGTATTAGACCAAATCATTAAAAATGCCGAAATCGCTCGTGAAGAAGATCGCCCTATCTGCCAGGATACCGGTTACACCATCGTATTCTTGGAAGTAGGTCAGGACGTTCACTTCGAAGGTGGCGACTTACAGCAAGCTGTTCAAGACGGCGTTGCTAAAGGTTATGTAGAAGGTTACTTACGTAAATCCGTAGTGGCAGAACCTTTATTTAACCGTAAAAACACCGGTAACAACACTCCTTGTATCATTTATACAAGCATCGTTCCTGGCGACAAAGTTAAAATCGACATGGAACTTAAAGGTTTCGGTTCCGAAAATAAATCCGGCGTAAAAATGTTGGTACCTGCTGATGGCGTTGAAGGCGTTAAAAATGCCGTTATGGAAATCGTTAAAAAAGCCGGCCCTAACCCATGCCCTCCAATGGTTCTTGGCGTTGGTATCGGCGGTACTATGGACTATGCAGCATTACTTTCTAAAAAAGCATTGCTTCGTTCCACTAAAAAACGCAACGATATGCCTGAATATGCTAAATTAGAAGAAGAATTGTTGGAAATGATCAACAAAACAGGTATCGGACCTCAGCTTGGTGGTACCACTACAGCATTAGCAGTTAACATCGAATGGGCCGCTACCCATATTGCCGGTCTTCCTGTAGCCGTGACAATTTGCTGCCATGCAAGCCGTCATGCCGAAGAAATTCTTTAATTCAAGGGGAGGAAGATAACAATGGCTGAATCAAAAACAATTCATATTACGACACCTTTAACTGAAGAAGTGTCCAGAACATTAAGAGCCGGCGACAGTGTATTGATTACCGGTAAAATCTACAGCGCTCGTGATGCTGCTCATAAAGTTATGACTGAAGCATTGGCACGTGGCGAAGAACTTCCTATCGATTGGCACGACAAAATCGTTTACTATCTTGGACCATCCCCTGCAAAACCAGGCGACCCAATCGGTGCAGCCGGCCCTACAACTTCCGGCCGTATGGACGCTTACACCCCAACAATGCTTGATCAGGGTATCAAAGGCATGGTAGGTAAAGGTTCCCGCTCCAAAGAAGTTGTTGAATCCATGAAGAAAAATGGTGTAACTTACTTCGCAGCAGTTGGCGGCGCCGCTTCCTTAATTGCTAAATCCATTAAAGACTATAAAGTTATCGCTTACGGTGACTTAGGTCCTGAAGCTTTGGCTGAATTGACTGTTGAAGATTTCCCTTGCATCGTAGTTATCGACAGCGAAGGTAACGACTTCTACAAAATCGGTCAAGAACCTTATCGTCAAGAAGACTAATAGGTATTGGTCAGATAAACGGATAGTAGTATCCAATCCAATCTAATGATATATATAACTGAGGGACCGCCCGACCGTAAGGGCGGGTCCGCTCAGCTGTATAATGTAACATATACTTGCATTCCAACAAAAAAGTAGTTACACGTTAAAACACGGCTTTTATAGCTGTGTTTTTTTGTTTTGTCTAAAAATAGTGGGAATAGTCTCTCATATATTCTCTTTTATACTGATTGCTACATATATCTAATTGTTATAGTCGGTATTTTTATATTGACAAGGCTGATGAAAGAATCTATAATTAAATTATAGAAACATATGAATAGTTGTTCATATGTTTGCAGAACAGATTTTTACAGTTTGAAAATCCGGGTATTTAGAGTCGTGTTAGCCGTAAAAGCTAACCGCAGGAATAGTGTAAGTAGTTAGTGTAAGTGGCATACGTATATTAGCAGAGGTGAGAAACAGCAATGGAACGCATTTTATTACTTAAAAATTTAACATGTGCGAATTGTGCGGCCAAGATCGAAGACAAGATAAAAAAAATGGAAACGGTAAGTGCTGCCTCGTTTTCCGTAGGAACGCAACAATTGCGCATTACTTCGACAGTTCCCGACACCAATGATTTGATTACCGAAATCCAAGGTGTTTGTGATTCCATCGAAGATGGTGTAGAAGTACAGCTCTATGAACGTAAAGCGAAAGGGGCTCACGATCATCACGACCATGATCACGCTCACGGCGGCGGACTTGTAAGCATTATTATCGGTGTTGTGGTGATGCTCGTATACGCCTTTGTAGACGGCATTCCGGAAGACATTGCCTTTGGTGTACTTCTTGCAACCTACCTGTTACTTGGTTGGGGTGTTTTATGGAATGCTATTAAAAATATCGGTTCCGGCCAAGTTTTTGATGAAAACTTCCTCATGAGTGTGGCTACTTTGGGGGCCGTAATTATCGGGGAAATGCCGGAAGCGGTAGGGGTTATGCTCTTCTATCGTATCGGTACCTATTTTGAAGAAAAAGCAACGGCCAGAAGCCGCAGCGCTATTATGGATGCCATCGATATGCGTCCGGAACAAGTTCGCTTGGTAGACGAAGCGGGTCAGTCCAAAGTAGTAAGCCCTGAAGAAGTTCGCATCGGTCAGACTATTGAAGTAATAGCCGGCGAACGTATTCCGCTCGACGGTACCGTTATTGAAGGGACTACACGTATCGATACTGCACCGGTAACCGGTGAACCGGTGCCGGTACAAGTCAAACCGGGCAGCGAAATTTTATCCGGCTGTATCAATCAGAGCGGCCGCATCTTGATGCGCGTTGATAAAGAATTAAAAGACTCTATGGTTACGCGTGTGCTTGATGCTGTTGAAAATGCAGCCGCTACCAAACCTCGCATCGACCGTTTTATTACGCGTTTTGCTCGTGTGTATACCCTAATCGTAGTAGTGTTGGCTATCTTGGTAGCCGTAATCCCATCCTTAATTACCGGTAACTGGAATTACTGGGTATATACCGCTTTAACTTTCTTGGTTATCAGTTGTCCATGTGCGTTGGTACTCAGCGTACCACTCGCTTTCTTCTCCGGCATCGGTCGCGGGTCCAGAACGGGCATCCTTTTTAAAGGCGGTTTGTCCATGGAAGCATTGCGTAATATTAAAGCGATTGCTATGGATAAAACAGGGACTTTGACTACCGGCGAATTCGCGGTACAGTCTATTACAACAGCTGAAGGTTTTGACGAAGCAGACGTATTGGCTAAGGCAGCGGCCTTAGAAGTACGCTCTACTCATCCGGTAGCGGTAAGTATTGCCAATGAAGCTAAAAAACGCAATGTTCAGTTAGCAGAAGTTGTTGATCTCGAAGAATTGTCCGGTCGCGGTATGACCGGTGTGGTAAATGGTGTAAAAGTAGCCGTTGGTAATCGTCGTTTATTCAACGAATTACAAATTACAGGTTACGGTGAACCTGCCGATTACGGTAGCGAAGTATTAGTAGCTCTTGACGGTCAATATGCAGGCACAATTTTGATTGCCGATGCTTTGAAAGAAGATACCAAATCGGCTGTGGCAGAACTTGCCAAACGCGGTTTGCGCACGATTATGTTGACCGGTGACACTCAAGCGGGCGCCCGGTACATGGCTAAAGAAGCCGGTATTGATGACGTTCGTGCCGAATTATTGCCGGTAGATAAATTAAGTATTATGAAAGAACTCCGTGAAACATACGGTTCCACCATGTTCGTAGGTGACGGTATCAACGACGCCCCTGTATTGGCCGGTGCCGACGTGGGCGGGGCCATGGGTAGCGGTGCCGATGCGGCCATTGAAGCAGCCGATGTAGTGTATATGCGTCCCAGCATCAGCGCTGTAGTTGAATCTATTCGCATTTCCTCAAACACGATTTTTATTGCATGGCAGAACGTAGTCGTAGCGTTAGGGGTTAAAATCCTCGTTATGATTATGGGACTCTTCGGTTTTGCCAACATGTGGGTGGCCGTATTCGCCGATACGGGTGTTTCCATTCTCTGTATTTTAAACTCCATTCGTATTTTATATAAAAAATAATAAGGTTTTCAAAAACGCTTAGAATGCGATGATGAACGCCTCATACGGTAAAATCGCTCTTGGGAAAAGACAAAACAGTCAGGTTCTTTCAAGAGCGATTTTTTCTTATAAATTACCCGATTCAACACTTGACGAACCTCTTCTTTGTTGGATATGATGAAGTATAAGCTAATGAATGGGAGGTGGCGTATGCTCACGGTATATACACATGACGAAGGCGAGCTTGTATCGGACTTAACGGTAGCCGATGCCGGCAAGGGCTCGTGGATTAATTTGGTGAATCCGGACCCCGATGAGCTATCGCTCGTCAATATCATGACGGAAATCCCTACGGACGTTTTGAAAACAGCTTTGGATACGGAAGAACGTTCGCACGTGGAAATTGAAGAAAACTACATTTTTGTTGTTATCAATATTCCGGCATTGCGCGGTAGCGACAGCTATGATACAGTGCCGCTCGGTATATTTTTGACACCTGATTTCTTCATCACTGTGTGTCTTGAAGAATCGGATGTGTTATATCCGTTTATAAACAATCAAGTTGCTACGTTTTATACCTTTAAAAAAACACGTTTCTTGTTCCAGATAATGTATCGCACAGCGACTTTGTTCTTGCGTTATTTGCAACAAATCAATCGCCGTACGGACGACATTGAAATTCAATTGCGTCATACGACTAAAAATAAGGACTTTTTCCAACTGTTGGAATTACAGAAATCCATGACATATTTTACGTCCGCTTTGAAAACAAACGGTACCGTAATGGAGCGTATTTTGCGCCTCCGCAGTCATGAAGATGTCCGTCATTTGCTTAAAATGTATGAAGAAGACGAAGATTTATTGGAAGACGTTATTATCGAAAATAAGCAGGCTATTGAAATGGTTGAGATGTATTCAAATATTCTCATGAATATGATGAACGCCTTTACTTCCATTATTTCCAATAACTTGAACTTAGTGATGAAACTCTTGGCCGGTGTAACGATTATCTTATCCGTACCGACCTTGATATTCAGTTTGTGGGGCGTTAACGTACCCGTTCCATGGGCTGAATCGGGTGCCGAAGGGTTTCCTTTTGTAATCGGTATTGCCGCGGTTGTTACTTTTATTGTAGGACTGCTACTTTGGAAGAACGACTTTTTATAAGTTAATGTATGTATGTCTGCGCGGCTCAACCATGGGCTCACGCAGACTTTTTTTTGTAAGGAGGATACTCATGAAAAAAACTTGGTTAATTTTAATTGCTGTTGTCATTGCTATCGGTGCTTGGGTAGTAAGCGGCTATAATGGATTGGTAGGCATGGATGAAGGTGTAAACAACAAGTTGGCGCAGGTTCAAACGCAGTTGCAGCGTCGTAACGATTTGATCCCGAACTTGGTAAGCACGGTTAAAGGGTATGCGTCTCACGAACAGGCAGCTATTCAAGCCGTTTCCGATGCTCGTGCTAAATTAGGCGGAGCCCGTACGGTAGAAGAAATGTCTCAGGCTGACGGTGAATTATCCAGCGCTTTGAGCCGTTTACTCATGATTACGGAAAACTATCCAAACTTAAAAGCAGACCAGAACTTCCGTGCTTTGCAGGATGAATTGGCAGGCACTGAAAACCGCATTGCCGTAGCGCGTAAAGATTATAATGATGTAGTTAATGCATATAATGCTAAAGTACGTACATTCCCTACATCCATCTATGCAGGTATGTTAGGCTTCCAACCAAAAGCGTATTTCCAGGCAGACCAAGCGGCTCAATCCGCTCCTAAAGTTGAGTTCTAACCTTAAATCCACATACTTGTTTTCATAGGATTGTGGCAACGAACTTTTTCTGTAAAAACGATTGGTTAGGAGGGCTTGATGGCTTGGATAATGCGTAAAAACAGCCTTTGGAAAGTTGTCGTGATGTTGCTGCTTACCGCCATCATCGCCTTACAAGCACTGGCGGTTCACGCAGCGGATATTCCGGCAAAACCACCGGCCGGTCAATATGTGGTCGACCAGGTAAAAGTACTATCGAGCAAAGAAGTACAAACTATTAATGCTATCGGCACCATGCTTGATCGTTCCGGTAAAGGGCAACTGGCTGTTGTCGTAGTGCCTTCATTCGGTGATGCGGCTCCTGCTGATTACGCACTAAACGTATTGCGTGGTTGGGGCGTCGGACACAGCGGCAAAGATGATGGTTTCGTGCTGGCCGTGGCGATGGAAGATAAGAAAATCTTTCTTGCCGTAGGTTACGGTTTGGAAGGGGTCTTAAATGATGCTAAAATCGGACAGCTATTGGATACCTATGCCATCCCGAGTTTTCGTCAGGGCCAATTTGGCTCGGGCATTGTAAGAACGGTCTGGCAAACGGCTCAAATCGTAGATCCGGATATTAGTAAACAAGGCCAAAATGTAAATCAACAGGCACAGGCTGATAATACTATTGAACTGTCGTGGTGGCAGGTGTTGCTTATCGGCGGAGGGATTATATTGTTCCTCATGGTTGATGCCATTTTCTTTGGCGGGGAACTCACCCGGATGCTGCTTACCATGTTTATCTTCCGCGGCGGTGGCGGCGGAGGAGGTCGTGGTGGCTTCGGAGGAGGCAGCGGTCGCGGCGGTGGTTTTGGCGGCGGCTCCGGTGGTGGCGGTGGTGCCGGTCGAGGCTGGTAAGAAATATAAAGTAGTTTTGTGAAAAGGAAACTATCAAATAGAATACGAATAGAAAAGACGCCATATGCTTCCTTGCGATTGTTTGTGTAAGGAATATATGGCGTCCGTTAATTAGAAGGTTAGATTATGAAGCAGATAGAATCAGGCTTATAGGACAAAAAGTGTGTGTGGCT
>NZ_HF986209.1:71269-86967 GCF_000431435.1 Veillonella sp. CAG:933 | reverse complement strand
CTTTTTTATCGGCCATATGTCATTGAGCCATATCGGGACTAAAACGTACACAAAAAAAGCACCATTATTAAACAATAAGTTTAACAATGATGCTTTATATTTTTATGTTCTTATTCCTCTTCTTCAGGAAGATCCGCGTTGTGGTACACATCCTGAACATCGTCTAAATCATCAAGGGCATCGAGCATTTTTTGCATTTTTACAGCGTTGTCCCCTTCAAGAGCGATGGTATTGTCAGGCACCATGGTGATTTTGCTTACCATGGTTTCGATATTAGCATCGGCCAAGGCTGCTTCAACAGTGTCATAATCTTCCGGAGCGGTGTAAATAACAAAACTGTCATCTTCCACTTTTAAATCTTCCGCACCCGCTTCTAAAGCAAGCATGGTCAATTCTTCTTCGTCATGACCTTCGCTGTCGATTACGAAGATACCTTTACGGTTAAACATCCAAGCTACGCAACCGGTTTCACCGAGGTTGCCGCCGTTCTTGGAGAACGCATGACGCACATCGGCTGCCGTACGATTACGATTATCGGTCAAACACTCAACCGTTAACGCTACGCCGCCCGGGCCGTAACCTTCATAGGTAATTTCTTCGTAGTTATCCATATCGGTAGCGCCTACGCCTTTAGCGATGGCGCGTTGAATATTATCTTTAGGCACGTTGTTTTCACGAGCTTTTTGCAAAGCCAATTTTAAACGCATGTTACCAACCGGATCGCCACCGCCCATACGTGCGGCAACCGTAATTTCACGGCTGATTTTAGTCGTTACTTTTGCTTTCAACGCATCAGTTTTACCTTTTTTATGTTTAATATTGGCCCATTTTGAATGTCCGGACATTGTACTTCCTCCTATAATAACCTGAATGATTCTTTGGTGCTTTCTTTGCATTCTGCTTTATTAATATTCTGCTTACGTTTGCTGCCTTCTTATGACATTACACGTTAATAGCACTATGCTTTTTCCCACCACGCTTCGCCACGCAAACGATCCAAAATAATGGAGACTGCACTGCGTACCGACAGATGATTGTAATCACCGTGACCATATACAGGTTCTAAAATATAATCAAATTCTTCCATAGTTTCTTTGGTCATGCCATAACCGGTACCAAATAATACTAACACAGGGCGCGACCCCTTTTCAAGCGTTTGCCGCATCCATGCATAAGTCACCGTATTATCATAAGTACGTGCATCGGTTGTGGCGATAATCGGCGGGTCACCCTCAAGGGCTGTCACTTCCTCAACAGCGGCGCGAATCGAGTTGACCAGTGCCACTTCACTGAACGCATCTTTGCGGTCGGGATTGTAGGTACTGCCAAAACCGGTTTGCCAGTGCTCCATAATCTGCTTGGCCAAATCACGTTGGGCCGGTATGTTGTGAATCACAAAATAACGACTCACATCATAGGTAATAGCCGCTCGGGCAATATCGTGAATATCATAATTCGTAATCGCCGTCGTAATGACTTCGCCATGCTTATTATAGATAGGATAATGAACCAAGCCTATATATAAATTTGCCAAGGTTATTCCTCCCTTTTTATTCGCTACTCTCCATTATAATGAATTCCATCGTTCGCCGCAAATAAAATCTATAAAAAAATCTATAAAAGTCTGAAAAACAGTAAAAAGATTCGTTACACCGGTGAAACCGCAAAGTTTCATCAGATGCAGCCGAATCTTTTTACCTAATGTATCAGTTGCTTTTTACTGAGCGATTATTTTTTAATATTGTAAAAAACGTCTTCCCCACGATACTGAGCAGTTTCAGCCAATAAGTCTTCGATGCGAAGCAATTGGTTGTATTTAGCTACACGTTCGCTACGAGCCGGTGCACCGGTTTTAATCTGGCCGGCATTAACAGCTACAGCGATATCGGCAATTGTATTGTCTTCGGTTTCACCGGAGCGGTGAGAAATAACACAAGTGTAACCGGCACGTTTTGCCATTTCGATAGCGTCGAAAGTTTCTGTCAAAGTACCGATTTGGTTTACTTTGATTAAGATAGCATTGGCCGTATCGGATTTAATACCTTTGGCCAAACGTTCCGTGTTAGTTACGAATAAATCATCACCAACGAGTTGAACTTGGTTGCCAAGGCGTTCAGTCAATAATTTCCAACCTTCCCAATCTTCTTCAGCAAGGCCGTCTTCGATGGAGATGATAGGATATTTAGCTACTAAATCAGCATAAAATTCAACCATTTCAGCAGCCGTTTTTACTTTGCCTTCACCGGCTAAATCATATTTGCCGTCTTTGTAGAATTCGGAAGAAGCCGCATCAATAGCCAATTTGAAGTAGCTGCCCGGTTCATAACCGGCTTCTTTAATAGCTTCACAAATAACCTGTAAAGCTTCTTCGTTGGAGCCGAGATTTGGTGCGAAACCGCCTTCGTCACCTACACCGGTAGCAAGGCCTTTAGCTTTCAATACGTTTTTCAATGTGTGATATACTTCGGCACAAGCGCGTAAAGCTTCTTTGAAAGATTCAGCGCCTACCGGCATAATCATGAATTCCTGAATATCTACGTTGTTGTCGGCATGAGCACCACCGTTTAAAATATTCATCATAGGAACCGGTAATTCTTTGGCATTAGTACCGCCAAGATACTGGAACAATGGTAAATCAAAGGATGCGGCAGCTGCTTTAGCTACAGCCATGGACACGCCGAGAATTGCATTGGCACCAAAATTACCTTTGTTAGGCGTGCCATCAAGTTCAATCATCAAACGGTCGATAGCTACTTGTTCGGACGCATCATAACCGATAATTTCAGGACCGATTTTTTCATTCACGTTTTCTACGGCCTGTTCTACCCCTTTACCGAGGTAACGACCCTTGTCACCGTCGCGAAGTTCTACGGCTTCAAACATGCCTGTAGAAGCACCGGATGGAACGGAAGCAACACCGATGGACCCGTCTTCTAAATACACTTCCACTTCAACAGTAGGGTTGCCACGGGAATCCAAAATCTCTCTTGCGTAAACATCTGTAATCATTGCCATAATGTGTTACCTCCTTGAAAAGAACACTTTTTAAAAGTATATTCGTAAATACTTTTATATACTTAAATCGGCTATATGTAACCGTTTGTAAAAATTAAATGATTTGAATCTAAACCGGTGAGTCCTGGTATAAATCGACTCATCCTATGCAAATTCTTATTTTTTAACCAATAAGCTGTGACCGGTCATATCAGCCGGTTGCGCAATACCACCCAAAGCGAGCATTGTCGGCGCCAAATCGCAAAGCTTACCTTCCGTTAAGCTATCGTTTTTATGCGCTTCACTAACTAAAATAAGCGGTACCGGATTGGTCGTATGAGCCGTATGCGGCGCCCCCGTACGATGGTCAACCATCATTTCCGAGTTACCATGATCGGCGGTTACCAATAAATGCCCCTTTACTTTATTAATAGCTTCCACGATACGTGCTAAGCAAGCATCCACAGTTTGTACTGCTTTTTCAGCAGCTTCCAATACGCCCGTATGTCCAACCATATCAGGGTTGGCAAAGTTCAAAATAATCATATCGAACTTGCCGCTTTCAATAGCAGCCACTACTTTATCGGTTACTTCGTAAGCGCTCATTTCCGGTTGTAAATCGTAGGTTGCCACTTTAGGGGATGGCACCAAAATACGTTCTTCACCGTCAAATACATCTTCTTGACCACCACTGAAGAAATAAGTTACATGAGCATATTTTTCGGTTTCCGCAATACGAAGCTGCGTATAACCGCCATCAGCTAATACTTGACCCAATGTATTAGTGAGCAGTTCTTTTTCATACACAATATGAGTAGGCAAACCGTCTTCATACTTGGTCATAGTAGCCATATAAATCGGCAACAAACCTTTAACTCGATTGAAGCCGGTAAATTCAGGATCTACCAACGCTCTGGTGAGCTGGCGGGCACGGTCCGGTCTGAAGTTGGCAAAAATCACCGCATCATGAGCTTCAATAGCGCCTTTAGCATCCAATACTACAGGCACTACGAATTCATCCACTACCTCATTGGCATAAGACGCTTCGATAGCCGCTTTAACAGAATCAGCTGTAACACCAACACCATCAACAATAGCTTGGTAGGCTTTCTCAACACGTTCCCAACGTTTATCGCGGTCCATGCCGTAATAACGACCACCGATGGTGGCGATTTTACCAAGGCCGAGCTGAGTCATATAAGCGTCTAAATCTTCTAAATAGGTAAGTGCGCTTTGTGGCGGTACATCACGGCCATCCAATAAAGCATGAACGTATAATTCAGTAACGCCTGCGTCTTTAGCGCCCTTAATAATCGCTTTAATATGATCTAAGGAGCTGTGAACACCGCCATCGGACACCAAACCGATAATCTGTAAACGGTGGTCTTTCGCCTGTGCATATAATTCTTTAATAACTGGCTTTTCAAAAAAAGCACCATCTTCCGTATCTTTGGTGATTCGAGTCAACTCCTGATACACAATGCGGCCGGCCCCGATATTTAAATGACCTACTTCGGAATTACCCATTTGGCCTTCCGGTAAGCCTACAGCGAGACCCGATGCCTGTAATTGTGTATGCGGATAGGTTTCCCATAATTTTAAAAAGTTCTCAGGCTTAGCCTGTACGACCGCATTGGTAGGGTCGTTCACATCCCCTATGCCGAACCCGTCTAAAATGGTCAGCATAACGGGAGCTTTTAATTTTGCCATACACAAACCTTTCTATATTCAAAATATCTTGTTCGTAATTAAACTATAATAAGTTTTACCGTCTAGTATCTACTATACAGTATAACTTTATAATCTATATTTAATATGCGTAAAAACTTGGTAAATGAATGTAAGCGGCCAAAAACTAATCAACCTTAGGCTTAAATAATAGTTAATCACCCTTAGACTTAAATAATCATTAATCAACCTTAGGCTTTAATAATGGCCATGAAATCATCTGCTTTTAAGGATGCACCACCTACTAAAGCACCATCAATATCCGGCTGAGATAAAATTTCTTTAGCATTACTGCCTTTAACACTGCCGCCATATTGGATACGCAACGCTTCAGCCGTTGCCGCATCGAATAATGCGGCCACTTTGGCACGAATGGCTGTACATACTTCCCCGGCCTGTTCCGCAGTTGCCGTTTTACCGGTACCGATAGCCCAAATCGGTTCATAAGCAATTACCATTTGACTTACCTGTTCAGCCGTTAAGCCTTCAAGGCCGGCTGTCAATTGGCTGTCAATAAACGACTGTGTCTCATTGGCTTCACGCTGTGCCAAACTTTCGCCGACACATAAAATCGGGATTAAATCATATTGGAACGCGGCTTTTATTTTCTGATTAATTAAAGCATCGGATTCACTGAAATACTCACGACGTTCCGAGTGACCGAGAATTACATAATGACAACCTACATCGGTAAGCATGAGTGGCGAAACTTCACCGGTAAACGCCCCTTTTGGCTCAAAATACATATTCTGAGCTCCTAAGCGAACGTCTGTATCTTCAATTAAATCAGCTACCGTGCTGAGACCGGTAAATGGCGGGCAAACCACCACTTCACGGCTCACTTCACCTTCAGCGAGAGCTGCTTTAATGCCTTCCACTAAAATAGTAGCTTCCGCTAAATCAGTATGCATCTTCCAATTGCCGGCAATAATTTGTTTACGCATGGCTCCTCCTTATTTATCGGCTAATGCCACGATACCCGGTAAGGCTTTCCCTTCTAAATATTCCAAGGATGCACCGCCACCGGTCGAAATATGAGAAATTTTATCGGCAAGACCGCTCTTTTCAACGGCTGCCACCGAATCACCGCCACCTACAATAGTCGTTGCGTCAGCTTCAGCTACGGCTTTGGCTACCGCGTTAGTGCCGGTTGCAAAATTATCCATTTCAAAAACGCCCATAGGTCCGTTCCAAACAATCATCTTCATTGGTTTTAACGCTTCCGCAAACGCTTTTTGTGTATCCGGACCAATATCAAGGGCCATCCAGCCTTCTTCAATGCCGTCGGCAGGAACTACTTTATGATTAGCATCATTGCTGAATGCATCGGCTACCACAAAATCAGTTGGCAATAACAAATTCGTATTTGTTTCAGCAGCCTGTTTAATAAGCTGACCTGCCAATTCGATTTTGTCCGCTTCCACTAAGGATGAGCCGGTTGGATACCCTTTAGCGGCAATAAAGGTATTGGCCATACCGCCACCGATGATGAGCACTTCTACTTTTGGTAATAAATTGGAAATAACTTCAATCTTATCGCTTACTTTAGCGCCGCCGATAATAGCTGCAAACGGGTGTTCCGGATGCTCTACCGCACCGCCGACGTATTTAATTTCTTTTTCCAATAAATAGCCCGCTGCCATTGGTAAAAATTTAGTAATCCCTTCTACGGATGCATGGGCACGATGAGATACGCCGAACGCATCATTGATGCCCACTTCGGCAAGGGATGCTAATGCTTTGGCAAAATCTTCGCCATTCTTTTCTTCTTCTTTATGATACCGTAAGTTTTCCAACAAAAGAACGTCGCCATCCTGCATAGCTTCTACCGCTTTATGAGCGGCTTCACCGACACAATCATCGGCAAATGCTACCGGTTTGCCCAAGAGTTCACTGAGACGAACAGCACATGGCTGTAACGTAAATTCCGGTTTACGTTCTCCTTTCGGACGTCCCAAATGAGACGCTAAGATTACTTTGGCCCCTTTACCGATTAAATAATTAATGGTCGGTAAAGTAGCACGAATACGCGTATCATCAGTAATGACACCATCTTTTAAAGGTACATTAAAATCTACGCGCACAAATACGCGTTTATGGGCTACGTCAACGGACTCGATTGTTTTTTTCATAACGGCCTCCTATATGTTAACGATACAGCTTATAAAAAATAAGCCTATCTCTCGTCATTAGCTTATAAATGGTAAGCAAAAGAGGGGACTATCTACATAGTCCCCTGCAAAAATTATAAACCTTGATCAGCAATGAATTTAGCTAAATCAACGACACGGTTGGAATAACCCCATTCGTTATCGTACCAGGAAACCACTTTTACCATATTGCCTTCCATTGTCATTGTCAAATCAGCATCAACGATGGAGCTGCGTGGGTCACCGTTGAAGTCGTGAGATACGAGCGGTAAATCAGAAACACCTAAGATACCTTTCAATTCACCTTGTGCTGCTTCACGTAATGCGGCATTGATTTCTTCTTTAGTTGTTTCTACATTGAGTTCAGCTACCAAGTCGGTAATGGAAACGTTTGGTGTAGGCACACGAAGAGCGAAACCGTTTAATTTACCCTTTAATTCAGGTAATACCAAAGCTACTGCTTTAGCAGCGCCGGTAGTTGTAGGAATAATGGATAAAGCAGCTGCGCGAGCACGACGAAGGTCGCTGTGCGGTGTATCCAAAATGCGTTGGTCATTGGTATAGGAGTGAACCGTAGTCATCAAGCCGCGTTTGATACCGAATTTTTCATTCAATACTTTAGCAAACGGAGCCAAGCAGTTAGTTGTGCAGCTTGCGTTGGAAATGATGTGGTGGTTTTTAGGATCATATTTGTCCTGGTTAACACCCATTACAATAGTAATGTCTTCTTCTTTAGCCGGTGCGGAAATAATAACTTTCTTAACAGAACCGCCCAAATGCTGAGCTGCGTCATCACGTTTGCGGAAACGGCCGGTTGCTTCTACAACGATTTCAACGCCTTCGGAAGACCAGTCGATATTAGCAGGGTTAGGATCATGGAATACACGAACTTTTTTGCCGTCAACAACAATATATTCACCGTCAACAGTAATTTCTTCTTGCAAGTTACCGTGTACGGAATCATATTTTAATAATAAAGCAGAACCTTCAATATCGCCCAAGTCATTAATAGCCACTACTTCTACCTCAGGGTTATGAAGCGCTGCACGAAATACACATTTACCGATACGACCAAATCCATTAATACCAATTTTAACTGCCATGATGGTTCCTCCTAGAGTGTAAAAATTAATACCTAAACAGTTTTAAAATGTGAGTGTTTACGATTTAAATAAAACAATGTATGACTAATAATAAATCATAAACACTATGACTAGCTAATACTTAGTAGCGCTGCTATTGATTCAGCTGCACTTTCATCAATAATAAGGGTACCTTTGCGACAGGCTCTCATCACCCCGATAATTGCTTTGGCTTTACCGGCACCACCTGCTACAGCGATTACATGCGGTATAGACTCAATATCAGTAAGGGCAATGCCCACATTATTGGTCGTATACACAATGTTGCCGCTAATGTCACAATAGTAACCCAAGGCTTCCCCAACAGCACGTTTAGCGCGCAACGTGGAGCGTTGTGCATCTGTTATATGCCGCTGTGCCGCCATGTGCAAGGCTTCACCGATGCCAAAGATTAAAATATCGGTTTGCTTAGCCAATTCCATCACTTCTTTGATTTGTGGTTCCATATTCATCAAAATGCTCAACGCGTCTTGCGACAAACCATCAGGTAGATGCAACATTTTGTAGGTACTGCCGATTTTCTCGGCAATCACCGAAGCAATCACATTCGCTTGATATTCTACCCGTTCGCCGATTCCGCCGCGAGCCGGAATAATGGTAGCCTGACATTTCTTGGCCGGCAGAGCATCTGCCATATTGGCCATCGTACTGCCGCCACTTACAGCTAAGACACTGCCCGGATGCAATACCCCTTGCAACACTTTCGCCGCCTGGAAGCCTAACTCTTTGCGTTCCATGTCGGTTTCACCACCGCCACTGGTAATAATAACTTCATCAATTTGCAAAACTTCTTTAAGCTTTGCTTCAAGCTCACTGATTTTATTGAGCTCGTGCATTGATGAGTTTAGTTGCGGCAGCAGTTCTTTGCCTTCCTCAGTTAACACCATCCCCTGTTGGGTAAAACCAATAAGACCATTGTCCTTCATGATTTCAACGTGTGAACGTACTACACGTTCCGATAGTTTACTAAGGTTGGCAAGCATGCGTCGCCCGATAGGTTGTGCATAGGAAATGTGATTCAGCAGTATGTAGCGCTCTTCCACAATTCGCATAAGTTCCGGAGCTATTCGTTGATACACCTCCGATAAATCTTTCATGCTGTACCTCTTTCATCCCGCTGGAGCGAAAATCGTCCCACCGTCGATAAAAAAATATCCTCGCCTATATTCTACCTTATATGGGTGACACGCGCAAGTCATTTTATAAATTATTATATTGAATACTAAAAAATATATTGAAAACGTTGACTGCTCGGCCGTCAAAATTACCTTATATTAAGTTTCAAAATCATATGAGACCTGATATTCTCTACCGGAGAGCACACCTCTTCGAGCTAAGGCTCCCCTTGCAGAGAATATCAGGTCTTCAGCGATTATAGCTCATCTCAATTCACAGGTAATTTTAGCCGGCTACAACAAAAAAAACGTTTTCAATATATTTAGCATCTTCCCCATAACAACCTATAAAATGACTTGCGAATCACACCATAAATGGACGAATAATAGCCGAGGATATGGGGAGAGTGGGAGGAATTGTATTGTTCCAATACAATTCCCTTCCCTCCACTCCTCAAAAACGACTAATAGGCCGCTATTGTAATGTGCTGAAATCGATATTGAAGAACAGCGCTTTGCTTTCTGAGATGATAGCTGAATCACAAAAAGAATGGCCACTACCTATAAGGTAAGCCTTAGCTTGAAAAGGTGTGCTTGCCGTTAGGTAGTGGCCATTCTAAAGTTTTTATATAAATCAGAACATCAAAGCGCTGTTCGTAACAAATGTCAATCCATTACAATAGCAGCCTATTAGTCGCGATCTACGTCCCAATCAATAACTTGACCGGTAGCGGCATCAATTTCGAATTCATATTCAACGCCGTTGTAGAAAATTTTGCCTTCATATACTTTACGGCCATTTTCAATGTCCGGTTTAACTTTATATACATGGCTTGCATTCGCGCCCGGCACTTTAGCCAAAGCGATAGCGGTTGCCTGGTCAATTGTAATTTCGGAATTTGCCTGTGCCAAGCCAAAGCTGCCTGCCACCAATAAAGATACGGCTAATACTTTTAAAGATTTGTTTAATTTCATAGTCTACCTCATTTCATTATAATATATTAATTATTTACTTCTCTTAGCGATAAATTACGAAGTATAATTTACTGCTTCAATCCTTCTTACATATCTATTATATTCGATATGCTTTATTTTGTCTATTGCAAAAAATTAAATTACATATATCAATCATGAAATATAACACAAAAATGGCTTGAAGCACATTGCTCCAAGCCATTCATTATTTATTATGTAAAGCCTATCAGACTGTAAAAGTTAATACGCTTCACCTATCTTATTTTTTAGACTATTTAGTACCGAAAATACGGTCCCCTGCATCGCCTAAACCAGGCAAGATGTAGCCATGTTCATTCAAGTCTTCATCAAGTGCCGCAACATAAATACGTACATCCGGATGTTCCTTATTAACCGCTTCAACGCCTTGCGGAGCTGCTACCAAGCACATAAGCTGAATATCGCGAGCCCCTTTTTCTTTTAAAAGAGTGATGGCTGCCGATGCACTGCCGCCGGTTGCCAACATAGGATCTGTCACGATAATACGACGTTCGGACAAATCAGACGGCAATTTGCAATAGTATTCAACCGGTTTTAAGGTTTCAGGATCACGGTATAAACCTACGTGACCTACTTTAGCCATTGGCATTAATTCCAATAGACCGTTAACCATGCCGAGACCGGCACGTAAAATAGGGATAATGCCTAATTTTTTACCGGCAATTTGTTTACCGATTGCTTTTACCAACGGAGTCTGTACTTCTACATCTTCCAACGGTAAGTCGCGAGTAATTTCATACCCCATCAAAAGTGTAATTTCTTCCAATAATTCGCGAAAATCTTTAGAACCTGTTTCAACATTACGGATTAAGGTTACTTTATGTTGAATCAACGGATGAGTCATTACATTAACATTCATAAATACGGTGCCTCCTTAAGTCTTACTATTCTGTGCCTCAATAAGGCATGTTATGAAATCTCTCTCAAGCGGATATATTAAAGATTAGGATACATAGGATATTTTTCACAAAGAGCGGCTACACGTTTAGCTGCTTCTTCATGTTTAGCTTTATCTTCGGAGTTTTTAAGAACTAACGCAATGATGGACGCAATTTCTTCCATATCCGCTTCTTTTAAGCCACGTGTTGTCAAAGCCGGTGTACCGAGACGAATACCGCTGGTTACGAATGGGCTTTCAGGATCGAACGGAATGGTGTTCTTGTTACAAGTGATGCCTACTTCATCAAGTAAGAATTCAGCAACTTTACCGGTTAAACCACAGCTGCGTACGTCAACAAGCATTACATGCGTATCGGTACCGTCGGATACGATTTTAAAACCTTCTTTTTGAAGAGCTGCTGCCAACACTTTCGCATTGGTTACAACTTGCTGTGCATATTCTTTGAATTCAGGTTTTAAAGCTTCGCCGAAAGCAACCGCTTTTGCAGCGATAACATGCATCAAAGGACCGCCTTGGATGCCGGGGAAAATTGCTTTATCAATAGCTTTGGCATATTGTTCTTTGCAAAGAATCATGCCGCCACGAGGTCCGCGTAATGTTTTATGTGTAGTTGTAGTTACTACATCAGCATATTCCACTGGATTTGGATGCAAACCGGCTGCTACAAGACCTGCAAAGTGAGCCATATCTACCATAAAAATAGCGCCTACTTCATGAGCGATGTCGGCCATTTTTTTGAAATCAATAATGCGAGAATACGCACTGCCGCCGCCGATAATTAACTTAGGTTTGTTTTCTTCGGCAATTTTACGCATTTCATCATAATCAATTTCCTGTGTTTCTGCATCAACGCCGTAAGGAATTACATTGAAGTATGTACCCGAAACGTTAACCGGCGAACCATGAGTCAAATGACCACCATGGGATAAGTTCATACCCATGATAGTGTCGCCCGGTTTTAACAAAGCAAAATAAACACCGAAATTAGCTTGCGAGCCGGAATGAGGCTGTACATTGACATGTTCAGCACCGAATAATTTCTTAGCTCGTTCAATCGCTAACGTTTCCACCATATCTACATATTCACAGCCACCATAATAGCGCTTGCCGGAATAACCTTCCGCATATTTATTGGTCAATACACTGCCCTGTGCTTCCATAACCGCTTCGGATACGAAGTTTTCAGATGCAATCATTTCCAACTTATTGCGTTGACGGTTTAACTCTAAATCAATCATATTTTTTAATTCCGGATCTTGACTCTTAAGAATGCTCATAGCATTACCTCCTACACACTCAAATCATAGTGCCTATGAAATACAAGCTGTCCCCAAAATTATCTGGACTAAGCCTCTAGTTCGGCTATTTTGGCAACCCGTCGTTCATGACGGCCACCTTCGAATTCGGTAGTTAACCAAATTTTAACAATATCGCCGGCTAACCCGGGTCCGATAACACGTTCGCCCATCGTTAAGATATTGGCATTGTTGTGTTCCCGTGAAGCGTGGGCTGAAAATGTATCGTGGCATAAGGCCGCACGAATACCGGCTACTTTGTTGGCAGCAATGCCAATTCCGATACCGGTACCGCAAATTAAAATACCTCGATCATATTCTCCTGCTGCTACTGCTTTAGCCACAGGTTCGGCAATATCCGGGTAATCCACGGATGCTTCCGAATCGGTACCAAAATCAGTATAGGCCACATTCAATTCATCAAGCAAAGCTTTAATTGCCGCTTTTAAATGAACGCCGCCATGGTCAGCGCCAATGGCTACTTTCATCCTATCCCTCCTAATCGGTATCCATTAAATATAAACATCTCTACCCTATTTTACTATGTCATATAAAATCAAGCAATGACATTTGTACGCAATATAGAGATATTATTTAAATTGACTACCAATCAAGATATGACTAACCGCTCTCTAAACGCCCTTCGAAGTGACGACTTAGAATTTATTACTGTTTAATCCAACTTTGCTAAGGCTTTTGTCAAAAGCTCTTTGATCTGTGCCGCACAAGCATCATATTCTTCCTGCGTACCGCCAAACGGATCGGCTACGTCTTCATTCGTACCGGCCCACTCACCCAAGGTTACGATTTTATCGCTCATTTCAGGGAATTGGCGCAACAATACTTTTTTATGATCCGCTGCCAAACCGACAACCAAATCAGCCGCATCCAAAAGAGCTTTATTAAGCGGACGCGATAAATGACCGGAAATATCAGCCACATCTTTAACTGCTTCAATGGCCTGAGGTGATACACGGCCACCCGGAGCCGTAAATAAACCGGCCGACAAAGTCACTACATCTTTTTTTGCGTCCTCTGCCATCGCTTTAAGCATACCTTCCGCCATGGGGCTGCGACAAGTATTGCCGGTGCAAACAAATAATATGTTCATAGTCTTACCTCTTTTCTATAACTCTTTTATAGCCTGCCGATATAAAACCGGGGCTCCTATTTACAAGGCTTCCTTACGGTTTACCTGTTACGTGTACGATTTTTTGACCACTCGCCTTCGCCATACGGTTCATGATAGCTCGACCCAAGCCTTGCATAGGCACACCGGTGGCAAAAATATGGGTCACGCCGGCCTTATTAAAAGCCAATAATGAAGAATACAAATTATGGGCAAGTCCTTTATAATCCGCCGCATTACCATAAATTACATATTCAAAAGGCACATCCGATGAAGATAAATAGATATCAAGGAATTGTGCCACTTCGTCACTCATGAGGAACCCAAAGCGAAGCGGTTTGTCGTGATGCTCTTGTTTAATAGCTTCCATGGCCTCTATCATAGCCTGACTAACGAGGCGCGGTGCCCCCACATAAGTGGTCATATCACCGTCCGGCGCATAGTGCGTATACTTCATACCCGGTGCTTTCGGTGCCACATCGGGCGCACTCAAAGCTTCGTCAAAAGTCACCGTACTCACCACTCGTTTTAACATGGCATCGGTAATCCCGCCCGGTCTTAAAATAGTAACCGCATCATCACCGCATTCTACGATGGTCGACTCAACGCCCACATCACAAGGGCCTGCATCGGCAATAGCCTCGATGCGTCCCTTCATATCATGTAAAACGGCATCTGCCGTAGTCGGGCTGGGACGACCGGAAATGTTGGCACTGGGAGCCGCCACTGGTACGCCGGCGGCTTTTAAAATAGCTCGGCACACATCATGAGCGGGACAACGAATAGCCACACTGTCTAAACCGCCCGTAGCACGCTTAGGCACCTTGTCGGATTTTGGCATAATAATCGTTAAAGGTCCCGGCCAAAAAGCATCCATGAGCTTTTGTGCCGTCGGTGGAATTGAGGCTACCAACGGTTTTACCGCGTCCTGATCCGGTACATGTAAAATCAAAGGATTGTCCGACGGGCGTCCTTTTGCCTCGTAGATTCGACTCATCGCCGCTTCATCATAACCGCTGGCGCCCAGTCCATATACGGTTTCCGTAGGGATGGCCACCAACTGGCCGTTTCGTAAACGTGCGCCCAATTCGGCAATGGCTGCATCATCCAAATGTTTATATACTTTAGTTTCTATGGCCATTATCATCACCTGTTTTCTGCCAACGTAAGGCCCGTACAATACCACCTAAATCTTTTTGTGCCACTACTTCACTGTAAACACCCATAGTTTTGGCAAGCTCCGTTACCGCCTTTGCTTGGTCATAGCCGATTTCAACCGCTAAATAGCCGCCTGCTTTTAAATATTTAGGTGCCTCTGCCAATAAACGGCGATAAAAATCCAAGCCGTCGGCACCGCCGTCTAAGGCTATTACCGGTTCATTTTGAACTTCCTGTTCCAAGGTCAAAATTTCTTCACTGGGAATATACGGCGGATTGGAGACGATTAAATCAAAAGCGTTTTCATAGGCTGTATCCGTTGCCAAGGCACTCAATAAGTCGGAGTAACACAATTTAGCCCGATCCGCCAGCTCCAACTGCTCCCGATTCTTAACAGCCACCGCCAACGCCTCCTTGCTGATATCAAGGCCGAGCCCCGTAGCCTTAGGTAAATAGTGAAGCAAACTGTATAAAATAGTACCGGGTCCGGTACACACATCAAGAATGTACGGGGCACTTTCTTTGTCAAAAACGGTCAAAATATCTTCAACCAAAGTTTCCGTATCGGGACGCGGAATTAATACACCCTTATTCACAATAAACGGCAAACCCATAAATTCTTTTTTACCGATAATCGCAGCTACACTAAACCCTTTGGCGCGTTCAAGTACGAGCGGACGATACGCGTCGAGCTCCTGTTTATTCAAAGGTTCATCATAGTGTGTGTATAAGTAAATTCGATCTTTCCCCAATATATGAGAAAGCAGCACTTCCCCATCAAGGCGACTGCCGCCTTTGCCGAGAAAATACTGCTCTGTCCATTGGAGCAAGCGACCGATAGTCCACAGCTCCTTAGGCATTTTGATCGGCCTCCTGCATTTTAGCGGCCTGATCCGCTGCAATCAAAGCTTGAATCAGTTCGTCCAAATCGCCATTAAGTACGGCATCCAATTTATAGAGCGTTAAGTTAATGCGATGGTCGGTCACACGACCTTGCGGATAGTTGTACGTACGAATACGTTCACTGCGATCGCCCGTACCAACCTGACTCTTACGATCGGCTGCCACGCTG
>NZ_HF986209.1:68609-71254 GCF_000431435.1 Veillonella sp. CAG:933 | reverse complement strand
CTGCCACGCTGGCGGCCGCTTCCTGTTCGGCTTTATCTTGCAATTTAGCACGTAATACGCGCATTGCCTTATCTTTATTTTTTAACTGAGACCGTTCATCCTGACACGCAACTACAATGCCTGTCGGTTTATGCGTAATACGCACGGCCGATTCAGTACGGTTAACGTGCTGACCGCCGGCACCGCTGGCACAATAGGTATCGATTTGAAGGTCTTTATCATTAATTTCAATGTCTACATCTTCCGCTTCCGGCAATACGGCTACGGTAACGGTAGAGGTATGAATTCGACCGGACGATTCGGTTTCCGGCACGCGCTGTACACGATGTACACCACTTTCAAACTTCAATTTGGAATAAGCACTGTTACCGTCAACGGAGAACACCACTTCTTTGAAGCCGCCCAATTCCGGTGCGTTGGCATCGATGATTTCACAGCGCCAACCTTGTGCTTCCGCGTATTTAGTGTACATGCGGAATAAATCACCCGCAAATAAAGCCGCTTCATCACCGCCGGCACCGCCGCGAATTTCCACGATAACGTTCTTTTCATCATTAGGATCTTTTGGCAAAAGCAAAATGTGGAGTTGTTCTTCCAACTCTTCTTTGCGCTCTTTTAATTCTTTTAACTCTTCTTGAGCCATTTCACGAAATTCTTCGTCTAAGCTTTTATCTTCTACTACTTCCAAGGCTTCATCAAGACCGGCGAGAACTTGTTTATATTCTCTGAAGGTATTAACGGTTTCCGTAAGGGAAGCGTGTTGACGTGTTAATTTCTGCCATTCCTGCTGACGGGCAATCACTTCAGGGTCACTGATGCGCTGCTCCAAATCCATAAATTTATCTTCAATAACTTGTAATCTATCTACTAAAACCATGAAACGGGTACCCCTTTCAAACTAATATTGACGACACTATAGAACTGCTGTAACAGATTTTAATACTCCGTCGGCACAGCTAAGATTCATAAGCGTCTTCTTCAGCCGGCCGTACCGATTCCAAAGCTCGAATAGCCACTTCAATTTGGTCGTCATCCGGTTCACGAGTCGTCATGTACTGCAACCACAAACCGGGCGTAATTAAGGCCTTAACGATTACACTTTCACTGCGTCCCGCCAAACGAATCATTTCATAGGCAATACCGGCTACTACCGGCATCAAAAGAACACGGGAAATAATGCGTTCCCATAAGCTTGGCCAACCTAAAAAAGCGAATACAAAAATACTCGTTACCATAACGATTAATAAAAAGTTAGTGCCGCAACGTGCATGTAAACGTGAATGCTCACGCACATTTTCAACTGTCAACGGTACATCACTTTCATAGGTATGAATCGTTTTATGCTCTGCGCCGTGATACTGGAATACACGGCGAATGTCTTTCGTTTGACCTATGGCCCATATATAAATCAAAAATAAAAGAAGGCGAATCGCCCCTTCTACCAAGTTTAATACAAAATGATTGTCACCGATACCGGGAATCCATTTAGCCGCATACGTGGGCAATGCCAAAAATAAGGCAATTGCCATAACTGTTGAAAACACCATGGTAAGGGCAATTTCTTTATTCGACATGGTTTCCTCTTCCTCACCGGCTGCTTTAGCGGAAAAAGAAAGGGCACCCATACCGATAACTAAAGACTCATAAAGAGCCACACAACCTCGTAACAAAGGTTTTTTCAAAATGGGATACTTATCACTGATTGAACTCGTCGGTTTCGTATCCACCACAATTTGGCCACCCGGTTCACGAACCGCTGTGGCTGTATATTTAGGGCCGCGCATCATAACACCTTCAATGACGGCTTGGCCTCCGACAAACTTTTTAACTCGCTTCGTTTCCAATGCGTCTCCTCTCTCAAACAAATATAGGCAGAGCCGAAGCTCTGCCGTATTATTTGTATAGCTAGACTACAGTAATTATTTACCGTAACGCTTGTTGAATTGTTCGATACGACCGCGAGCCTGAGCAGTACGTTGCTGTCCTGTGAAGAACGGATGGCATTTGGAACATACGTCTACGCGAAGATCGCTTTTAACGGAACCTGTTTTAAACGTATTGCCACAACCGCAAGTTACGGTAGCTTCACCATAATTAGGATGAATTCCTTGTTTCATTCTATACACCTCTTTCCACTGTCCAAAACTATGCTTATTGATTATATCATGGACAATCAGTTAATGCAACTCATTACTTAAATTTTGCTTATTCGTCAGCGGAGTCCTTTTCAGCCGCTTTTTCAGCTGCTTTGGCAGCTTGACGTTCCGCTACGGATTCTTCGTAAGCCGCTTCTAAATCCACTTCATTCAATAAATCGCGAAGAGCCACGATTTCTTCGAGCGATAAGGTAATCCCCTTAGTCATACCATTATATTCACTGTCCCAGGAACGAAGGTCGAATTTAGGATTATAACGCCCCCAACTGGTGCAAGTAAGTTGCTTTTTCCACCCATCTTTATTTTCAGATAAGGTGCCTAATACTTTATAGATTTCAAAATTTACAACTGCCATGTCTTACCTCCTTATCTAACTCTATACTTTATCCCACTTAGACTTTCTTGTCAATTACTCTCAGTTGGATTTGGTACAATTTCTTTGGCAATGGCTTCAATCTCAGCCTGCCAATCGGCGTCGGCCTTAGCTAA
>NZ_HF986209.1:55298-68602 GCF_000431435.1 Veillonella sp. CAG:933 | reverse complement strand
CAATCGGCGTCGACCTTAGCTAAGGCCGCTTTACGAGCCGCCCGGGCTTTTTCAAAACGAGCTGCCAATTCTGCCAACGGTTCTTCTTTAATAATTTGACGACGCACACTGCCCATCAATTGTAATAAGGCTTCCGGCGTCAACACCATTTGAGCCAGCTTGGTTAAAACCTGTTCCCCCTGTAGACTGCGGAAATAGGTATACCAGATATAAGCAGCCTCCGGATTGGTAAACATCCAATACGCTGTATCCTCCTCGGCCACTTTACTTTGTTCCATGAGTTCCGCATAGGAATCTTCGTCCAAAGTTTCCCCTGCTTTACGACCTTCATGGTCAACCAGTTTTAATTGAACCTCAGTCCCCTGACGTTCTAATTCCAAGCGGGTCGCTTCAAAAGCATTAAATACTTTTTGTACATATAAAGGAACTTTAGGATCTTTGGAAGTAAAACCGTCTTCGCCCAATGTCGGTAATTGCGCTTTCATAGCCGGTTCTATACCGCATAACGATAAGGCATACTGTACCATAGAGAACGTATCCATAGAAGCCAAAACTTCATGCGGCAAAGCAATAAACGGTGTGGAGCGCCATGTGTCCCCCATTACTTCACGAATCTCAAGGGCTACTTTTTTAACCGAACGATTTGTGTACACAAATTCATAAGTGCCCAGCGGCGCCCATTCGCGAATCGCTTCCAAACGTGGTTGCAACAACATATACTGAACAGCCATGCGATTCATGCCCACTTGGTCCTGAATGGCACTAATCGGAATGAAGTAGTGAGCTGTACCGAGTTCTGTAATATTGCCTACCCGATTAGCCAATTCCTGCATAATTTCAACCGGTGCCCGGAACAAGCCGGTAGACGCCGCTACAATATGGTCAAAAATAACATCTTCCGGCCATTCATCAATAACCGGAGCCAACGGATAGAGTTGTTTAAATAAATTATAGCATGTTTCGGATGATGTATATAATAATAAACGCTCCGATGGAATGGCTTGCAAAATTTCTTCTGCCAAGGCGGCATATTCTTCAATATTGGCAAAGAGGATAATACCTTCCGAATTCTTGTGGAATTCAATGATGTCTTTAAAAGGCAAGCGCCACTGTTCACCGGCCGCAAGGCCTTCCACATAGCCCGTCTCCGTAATAAAGTCCATCACTTCTACGGCAAAAGAAGGGCCGTATACAGATTCAAAGGCTACTTGATCGTAAGGAAGTTCGCCAAAAACTTCAACGGTACTTTGCTGCGCCAATTCATATAATTTATCACCCGTAATCCCCCACTGGCGTACTTCGGGACTAGTCTGAAGTATTTGATCCAGTACGCGAAAACGCAATAATTCCGTTACCATTGCGCTACCGGTAACACCGATTGCTTTAAACTTCTTTATAAGTGATTGCATTGCTTCCTTCATATTATGCCTCCTTACCGGCTGACGGACACACATGAGCTAACGGACATTCGCCGCACAAAGGCTTTCTGGCCTTACAAACTTTACGACCATGCCAAATAATCCAATGATGAGCGGCACTCCATTTTTCCATCGGAATTGCTTTCTTGAGCTTTTCTTCTACCTCTTCCGGCGTTTTACCGCGAGCCAAGCCCAAACGATTAGACACCCTAAATACATGAGTATCTACGGCAATAGCCGGTGTATCAAACAATACCGACACCAACACATTGGCCGTTTTACGCCCTACGCCGGGCAATTCTACCAATTTGTCAAACTCATGGGGCACTTCACCGCCATAAGTATTAACCAAAATATCACAGGTTTTTATTAAATTCGCTGCTTTCGCCCGATAGAGACCGCAGTCGCGAATTAACACTTCCAACTTAGCCGTTCCCAACGCCAACATGTCGGCCGGATCACTGTAAGTCGGAAATAATCGCGCCGTAATAATATTAACCCGTTCATCCGTACATTGTGCGGACAAAACTACGGCTACGAGCAGTTCAAAAGGACTGTTATAATGCAAGGCAGGTTTCGCATCTTTATAGACGGTTTCCAAAATAGCTATTTGTTCTGCCTTAATGGCTTTCGTTACACGCATTCTGTCTTCTATGCTCCATTTATCTATCTTAGAATACTCATTCAAAATAATTTATAAATCTAAATAACATTACTTATTCAAAACAGTTTACCTTTACAAGATAATGTATCTGGTCAAAATAATTTGTCATTCGACATCAATTATATCATTACTCATGATGTAACGGCAAACGGCTTGACTGAATATGCTATAATGAATATGAAAAGTTCGTATTGAGAATTTTATGAAAATAAATAATTTACATGGAGGATTTTATGGAAATAAATGACGTTTTAGCGCGCATCAACGAATTAGCCCATAAGAAAAAATCCGGTCAGGAATTAACAGAAGCCGAATTAGTAGAAAAAAAAGAATTATATCGCATCTACTTAGACTTCATTCGCGGCCAGGTTATATCTCAAATGGATCGTGTTTCATTCGTTGACGAAAAAGGTAATATTACCAGTGCCAAAGATATTGCAGCCGCCAAACAGGCTAAAAATACAAAATTAAACTAATACCCAAAAACATTAGACTAATAAAAAGAAAATCCGGTGAGCACCCTGTGTTCACCGGATTTTTTACATTCTATAAATGACCTAAGCGGTGCATTACGTCATATACAATCTTCGCTAAGCCGCGCATTTGTTTTTTAGGAATGCTGCAAGCAGCAATACGAACGCCATGTTTCAAAGCAATAACATAAACATGTTCTTTAGTAAGTTCTTCCACAACTTCTTTAGCATGTTCAGTCGGAATGGTTAAGAAGAAACCACCGCAATATGGCAAGCATGGCAAGCCTAATTCTTTAGCTTCCTCAGTAAAAATGTGAGCACGTTCTTGAACAAGTTCACAGTATTCGGCACGTTCCGCTTCATGAGCAGCCAACTTAGCCGGATCCATAACAATATTCGCCATGGTCCGCATAGCAGGACGGCAAATATTAGACCAAGTAGCACGTGATGTTAACGCATTAATTTCCTTAAATTCAGCAGCAACATCAGCATCGGAGGTAATACCAATCATAGCCCCTACGCGTTGACCATACATGGTGAAACCTTTAGATAAGCTGTAACATGCTACTACCAAAATTTCTTTTGGCAATTGACTGAATTTTTTGAAGAAACGGCGAACGGTCTGCTTTTCACCGGAATAATCGATATAAGCTACGTCACAAGCGATGATAAATTTATTTTTACCATTGCCGATTAATTCTTTAGCAAAGGCAATGACTTTATCCCAATCTTCATCGGTTAAGCTGAAACCGGTCGGGTTATTCCCCGGCGAGTTGAAGATAGTCACTACGTTTTCCTGTTTAGCCGCTACTTCCAATACTTTAGCCTTGAAGCCTTCAAAATTAAACTTCAATTCTGCATCGAATAAAGGATAGGTTTCCAAATGTCGATGATTATCACCGCAAATTTGTTCATACGCGCCCCAATACCAATCGGCGGTCAAAACAATATCTTCAGGATTTGTATAATTGTGTACTAAGTGATGAATCCCACCTGTACCACCGGCCGTGGCCACAGCTTCTATTAAAGCATCCGGTCTGGATTCGCCAAAACATTCGCTTTTAGCGGCTTCCAAGAATTCAGGTAACCCTGCAATCGGTGCATATGCCACATATTCATTACGCGGCAAGTTTAAATATTCTTTTTCTACTGCTTTCAAAAAGACAATATTATCTTCTTCGTCCATAATGGAGCCCAAGGTACCGTTAAGTACATTTTCTTTACCATTAATTTTGGCGTCTTCTTGCGCCCGTGCATTCATGACAAAAATATTGTCCTTTGCTTTTTTTCCCCTTGCGTGTGTTGCTGCCATACTCATAGTCATAACCGACACCATCCCATCTGATATTAATCAATTCCTTACTTAATAATAGCGGAAAAAAAAGCCACTTACAAGAGCAAGACGTTGAAAAATGACAAAAATATGCTGTTTTTAGAAAAGAATATTGTATACAATATAGGCTATGCATAAATCATGTTTAAGACGCAAGTTAACGTGTACTTTAGAGCATAAACGAGGCATCTTTTTTCAATTTTTGCATACAAAAAACCGTGAATATTACCCAAAAGGATAAATATTCACGGTTTAAATTGCTTATAGCGTGTTCACAAAGTATGTGACACAAATTCTTTCTCAGTCCTTACATTATCTGTAAGACATCAGTGCTGAAATTAGAAGTTGTAACCGATACCGGCATGTAAGCCTTTAACAGAACCATCGCCATTGTCTACACTGTATTTATCATATTGATAATACAAGCTAAGATCAAATTCATTATTTAATGCATAAGTAGCACCTACTTGGTAAGTATTTTTAATATCATTACCAAAGCCTACTTTTGCAAAACCTTGAAGACGATCTGCCAATGGCATATGACCGATTACCCCAACTTGTAAACCAGTTTCATTATCACCACCGGCTTTAATGTAAGTACCGCCTACATAACCATTAAAGTTAGGATGGAATTCATAAACAGCATTTAACTGATGATCTTTTACATCACTGCTCTGATCAAGATTAACTTTATTATAAGAATACTGCAAAGCCCATTTGTCAGTTAAACCGGTCTGTAAATTAACACCGAAACCGTCAGCATGACCGCTTTCACCGGTTACACTCTGGGAGAAACTGTATTCAACACCAATCTTGCTGTCACCTTCGTTAATGTCTGTTACAGGCACAGCAGCTGCGAAGGCAGCACCTGTTAACATTGTAGCAGCTAAAGTAGCAACTAACACTTTCTTGTTCATAGAATTACCTCCTCTGTACACACATACACGCTTAGCAACCAACTTAGCGTTTCATAAATGTAGGAATTTCAGGACCTACACCGAATGGAGATTTAACAGCACCTGTTTTAGGTTGTGCGCCGAAGCCCGTAGCTACAACAGTAATCTGTACACGATCTCCTAAGTTTTCATCTATAACGGAACCGAAGATGATATTAGCTTCAGGATCCGCTGCTTCGGAAATGATTTCAGCCGCTTCGTTGATTTCGAACAAGCTCAAATCACCGCTACCGGTAATGTTCAAGAGAATGCCTTTGGCACCTTCGATGGAAGTTTCCAACAATGGGCTGTTAATAGCCATTTTGGCAGCATCAACAGCGCGGTTTTCACCTTCGCCGATACCGATACCCATAAGAGCTTCGCCTTGGTTAGTCATGATAGTTTTAACGTCAGCGAAGTCAAGGTTAATAAGACCAGGTACGGTAATCAAATCGGAAATCCCCTTGATACCTTGACGAAGCACGTCATCCGCGGTACGGAAAGCTTCGTTCAAAGGAGTTTTCTTATCAACAACTTGTAATAATTTATCATTAGGAATTACGATAATGGTATCCACTTTGCTGGTGAGCATTTCAATACCTTTATCAGCCTGGTTTTTACGACGTTTACCTTCAAATGTGAACGGTTTAGTTACTACGCCAACAGTTAAGGCGCCCATTTCACGTGCACATTCAGCTACGATAGGAGCCGCACCGGTACCGGTACCGCCACCCATGCCTGCGGTTACAAAGACCATGTCGGAACCTGAAAGGGCTTTAGTAATTTCTTCACGACTTTCTTGGGCTGCTTCTTCGCCAACCTGAGGGTTAGCACCGGCGCCAAGACCTTTAGTCAATTTTTCACCTAATTGAATTTTTATATCTGCTTTAGAGTTATCCAAAGCTTGTGTTTCTGTATTAGCTACAAGGAAATCTACACCTTGAAGACCACTGTCAATCATACGATTTACGGCGTTACTTCCGCCGCCACCAACACCAATAACTTTAATATTTGCGAATTCCGACATTTACGTTCCTCCTCCTGTTGCCCGTAAAATTTATATGCCCTTTATTTCAAACAACATGATTATGTTCAATACTATTATAACTAGTTTCATTTCATTTTACACTATTTTTTTTATTTTTTCTACTCTTTTACAATAAAGTATACCTTATTTTGTGCGTCTTGACAAAAGCAAACGTCGAATGGCTGCGGTATTTTGAAATAAACGCAAACCAAAGCTGATGAGTGCTACATAATAAAGGTCAATGCCCACAAAATTTCCCAGGAATACCAAGAGTGCGGCCAATAGTGAATTGGAAAAGAACCCGGTCAGAAATATCCACAAATTAAATATTCGTTCCAACGCGGCACGAGTGCCACCAAATACACTGTCTAAAGCGGCCAACAAAGCTACCGATGTATACTTGGCATACACCGGTGGGATTTCAAGCGGTGACATTACACCGATAATAATACCCACTACCAAGCCTCCGACGATAAATAAGTACATCATTATTTTTTATCGCCTCCTTGCTTGACTACCTTTAAATGTTCTTCTTTAAAAGTACCGTTAAAAGCTGGCACAATCATCTGATCTACTTCCTGAATCTTCAGTTCAATGCCCCAATACTTCAAAGACTCAACCACACCGCCACGCATGGTGAGCGCTGCGGATAAAGTCTTCGGATCCCCGATTGCCTTAATTACAAAGGGCGGTCCAAACACCTTACCGTTAACCATGACCGTCGGTCCCGCACAGCGAACTTCCGATGTGCCGGTTAACCGCTGGTCGTTAACCGCAATGGCCTCTGCCCCACCGGCTCGTAATTCATTCAGAACACGCAAAAGGTCTTCGTCATGAATTAAGTATAGGTTCGGGTTCTCATTGTCTTTTACCGGTATTTTACTGTCATTAATAGTGATTATCACACCGGGTCCGGTCACATCTGTAAGGCCGGCCCGTTGCTTCAATAAATTGATGTCGCTGACCACACTGGCCGACGCATCACCTTTTTGTATTTTTTCTAATTGTTGCCGCAGCTCATCACGTTCTTTTTCTGCCGCGGTCAGTTCACGTGCTAAATCTCCTGTTCGCTGCAAATGAATATTGCTTTCCGCTATGCTTTGCGTCATTTTATATTGACCAACCAACATAATCCCCAGCAACATGCTTACAGCCGCTATTGCCCAACGACCTTGCTTTAACATGCTTCCTCTTCCATTATTCCCTTAAGGCGTCTTAATAAACGGCGCCTTTACATTGACATCCAAATATTGTGCTGCCACACCGCGAGCCTTCACATCACGCAGCATATTTTCAGATAAAGGCCCTTTTTTATCCATATCCGATGTATCGCCTAAATGAAGCGGCAATCCATCTACCGTATAAGCAATTAACTGATTAACATCACCTACATTAATTTCGGCAATCTCCTTACGACCTTCATCGCTTAATGAGTTCAAATACGACAAAGCCCCTTTAATGACCGGCGTATCAATTGTATCACCTAATAATACATTGCCCAGTTTGATACCGGAGATAATCGTAGCTGACGTATCTTCGATGGCCGGGCCAATATTAATAACTTGACCTTTCGCATCCAAGGTGGCAAAACCGAACTGCGTCGCCACTACCGCCGCCGGCCGACGTTCTGTTACATTCACTTGTAAAGTAAGCGGCAATACATACGTTACTTTAACTGAGTCTACCCGCAAATCATGCTGCAACCGTTCTTCTAATTGGCCGGCATTAATCTGCAACAGGTTAATCGGATACCGTATATTAGCGGCCGCCATCACATCTGATACAGTTACATTTTTACTACCCGTCACTGTTATTGTGCCAAACGGAATCGGCAAAATAAATAAAAGCAACCATAGTAATAATAAGCCACCGCCGATTAAAACAACGCGACGACGCCATGCATGAGGATGTTTCGGTGGCTCCGGCGGTTCGCCACCATCGCGATAATACCCGTTTTCACCATTACCGTCCGGTGATGAATAGGCACCATCAAAATCATATAAAGGTCGATTCGCCCCACTGTGGTTCCTTGGCGAATGTACCGATTGTTGCTCCCCATGGTAATTCGGCGAAGAATAGCCCCCCGATGATTGTTCACCGGGCGGTCTGAATGTGGCCGTTGGATTTGGTTTTACTGCCTCCACCGGACCGGAATATGGCCGATTATCTCTATTCATCTCAGTATCTCCAGTTTACTTAAAACTTACCTAAACCGGCGGTGAGCAGAATTTTTTCACATAAGGTAGGGAAATCCATCCCCATAGCTTTAGCGGATTTTGGTACCAAGGAGGTCGCCGTCATGCCTGGAATCGTATTATATTCCAACACAAACGCTTCCCCTGCCTTATTGGTCATGAAGTCGATGCGAATTACGCCGGAGCATTGTAATTCACGATATACAGTTTCACCGATAGCCTGTAGTTTTTTAGTTAACGCTTCATCAATCGGAGCCGGTACCAAATAATCGGTAGCACCTGTCGTATATTTTGAAGTGTAATCATATTCACCGGAATGTGGTCTGATTTCGATAACCGGTAAGGCTTTGCCTTCCAATACGGGAACTGTAAATTCATGACCGTCCAAATACTGTTCTACCACCAAAATATTATCATATACGAGAGCTTCTTTTACACCTGCCGTAAGCTCGCTATCGTCACGTACAATAGTTACGCCGATGCTGGAACCTTGGGTAGCCGGTTTCAAAACAACCGGTAATGTAAAGTTAGCTTTAATATCTGCAACAATATCAGCTTCATTTTGTGCTGCTGCATTATAAGATTTTGCTGCAGCCGTCGGGATACCGGCGCCTACAAACACATCTTTACTGATTTTTTTATTCATGCCTACGGCTTGCGCCATAACACCGGAACCGGTATACGGAATGCCGGCCATTTCAAGTAAGCCTTGAAGCGCTCCGTCTTCACCGAACTTGCCGTGCAATGCATTGAATACGATTTCGCCGCCTAATGCTTTAATATCGGCTAACAATTGTTCCGGTACCAATTCCAAAGTTTGAGCATCATACCCTAAACTACATAACGCTTCCGCAATAGCTGCACCGGTTCGACGAGATACCTCTGCTTCTTTAGAAGGACCACCCATTAATACGATAATTTTTTTATTTTTCATGATTATTCCTCTTCCAATGCTGCCAATAATTTAGGTCCGTATTGACTAATGCTGCCGGCGCCCATAGTAATTACCAAATCATCAGGTTGTAAAATTTGTTTTACCGTTTGCGGCACATCATTTACGTCCGCAATATAATGAACATCCTGACCGGTAGTAGCTTTCACCATATCCGGGATGGAATGGCCGTCAATACCGGCAATCGGATCTTCACCGGCACTGTAAATATCGGTAATAAATAATACGTCCGCATTCACAAAAGCTTTACCGAATTCTTTTAACAATAAATTAGTACGGGTAAAACGATGTGGTTGGAATACGCAAACTACGCGATGTGATTCCAAAGCTTTGGCCGCACTCAAAGTAGCTGCAATTTCTGTCGGATGATGTGCATAATCATCAACTACCCATATGCCCTTAACATGACCTTTCGTTTCAAAACGACGTTTAGCACCTGTAAATTTAGCTAATGCGGCCACAACTACGTCGGCCGGAATGCCACAATCCGTAGCCATAACAAAAGCACCCAAGGAATTTAACGCATTATGCGTACCCGGCACTTTAAGGCGAATAGTGGCAATCACTTCATCACCCTTCATGGCTTCATAAACCAAAATACCTTTTTCATAATGAATATTGCGAGCCCTGTAATCATTGTCTTCGCCGAGACCATACGTTACGAAATGACGATCTACACGGGGCATCACTTTCTGAATCGACGGATTATCGCCACAGACAACGGCTTTACCGTCCTTAGGTAATTTACCGACAAACTCACAGAAAGCATCCAATAAATGCTCCATCGTACCGTAGTGGTCCATATGGTCATTTTCAATATTGGTAATAACGATGGCCTTCGGATTCAATTCTAAAAACGAACCGTCACTTTCATCGGCTTCGGCGATGCTGTATTCACCGCGGCCCCACTGACTGCTGCCGCCCAAATAATCGACTTCACCGCCGATAATAACCGTCGGATCTAGGCCGGCTTCCACAAAAATCTGCCCCAGCATAGAGGTAGTCGTGGTTTTGCCGTGCGCACCGGCGACGGCAATGCCCTTTGTTATATCCAACACGGCTTTAACGATATCGGAGCGATGTAAAATAGGAATCTGTAATTCGTGAGCCGCCATAAGTTCCGGATTATCTGCGTGAATAGCCGTAGAACGAACAACCGCATCAACCCCTTTTACATAGTCCGCATTGTGACCGATATGAATGGTGGCGCCCATTTTACGGAAACGCTCTGTCACGGCTGACTCCTGAATATCGGAACCGGATACTTCAAACCCCTGACTGATTAAAATGTTGGCAATGGCTCGCATACCTGAGCCGGCAATGCCGATAAGATGTATTTTATGAATACCATTTAACATGGTGCAATCTCTCCTTATTCCTTACTTTGCAATTTCCAGCGCTAATTGGGCTATATCGTGAGCCGCCGCCGGTTTACCCAACGTCTTGGCTGCCGCCGACATATGCCCCAATTCATGCGGATTGTTCATGAAGAATTCGATTTCACCAATCAAATCTTTACCTTGTAACATTTTATCCACAATCATACGAGCCGCTCCGGCACTTACCAACGCCCGCGCATTATACGTTTGATGATCTTCCGCCGCATACGGGTACGGAATTAAAATTGACGGAATGCCTCGCACCGTAAGTTCCGCAAGACCAACGGCGCCGGCACGAAATACAGCTAAATCGGCAGCCGCCAAGGCTTTCGGCATTTCATGCAAATACGGCAAAATTATTGATGAATCACTGTAGGCCTCACCGTCTTTAATATGCAATGCTTCAAGGACCCGATCATACTCACCGGACCCGGTTACATGAATCAATTTAATGCCTTTACGGTTTTTAAAATACTCATGTACTTCAATCATGGCTGTATTAATACTGCGTGCCCCACGTGAGCCGCCGGCAATAAGTACGGCAAACTCATCATCTTTTAAGTTAAAAAACTCACGCCCTTCCGCTCGGGTATCCACCAATACTTCCGGACGCACCGGATTACCGGTATAGACAAGTCGCTTTGCTTTAGGAAATGCTTTTTTTGCATCTTCAAAACCAACCGCTACTACATCGACAAAACGGCTCAGGATTTTATTCGTAATACCGCCGATGGTATTTTGTTCCTGAATAAGAGTCGGCACATTCCGCAGTGCTGCGACCAACAAAATCGGACCGCACACATAACCGCCCGTACCGATTACAATATCCGGTTTAAACTCCGAAATAATGCGCGCGGCCTGCCACAAAGAACTAAGCGTTTTGCCCAAGGTCACCAATGCATGCCATGACAAATTACGATTTAAACCTTCTACCGGCAATGTTTTAAAAGGAATTCCCTCTTTAGGCACCAAGGTAGCTTCGAGGCCTTTATCGGTCCCGATATATAAGAATTCAGCCTCCGTCATAGCGGCTATTTCTTTATAAATGGTAATGGCAGGATAAATGTGACCACCCGTGCCACCTCCTGAAATAATTATACGCTTCATGACTAAGACCCCTTCTTATTAGCCAACATATCAGCTAATGCATATACTTCATTTTTAAAATCATCGCCTCGTTCTTCAAAACAATGATACCAGTCAAAACTGGAGCATGCGGGCGACAATAAAACCACATCACCCGGTTTCGCCAATTCATGACCTTTCGCTACCGCTTCGGCCATAGAACGGACGCGCACAATGTCTTCAACACCGGCCGCTTTAGCGGATTCTTCAAAACGCGCTGCCGCATCACCCATGAGGACTAACGCTTTGGCATGTTTTTTGACCATGTTCATAAAATCGGTTAAATCCGTCATCTTATCATAGCCACCGGCCAACAAAACAACGGGCTCCTTAAATGATTCCAATGCTTTAATGGCAGAATCTGTATTGGTTGCCTTCGAATCATTAAAATAAGTAGCTCCATCGATAACCGTAACCCGTTCCAGACGATGCTCTACAGCCTTAAAATTAGCGATTACATCATGCAGTTGTGTTGCGGTAATACCTAAATCATAAGCCAAAGCAATGACTGCCAAAATATTTTCAATATTATGTCGGCCCGGCAAATGAATATCCGCCGTGCTGATAACAGCTTCCGCTTCATTATTACGAACGGCAAACAACTGATTATCCGCAAAATACGCTCCATCCGTCACACCATGTTCCTGACTGATGCAAAGTACTTTGCCCGGTACGCGCGGTACCATCCCCGCCACTAACGGATCGTCCATATTGAGGACGGTTCGCTCCTTCGATGTTTGTTGCTTAAAAACATTCTCTTTAGCCGCCTGATAAGCTTCCATGGTTTTATGGCGCTGTAAGTGGTCCGGCGTAATATTCAACATGATGGCACCCAATGGTTTAAATGTTTTTACCGTTTCCAATTGATAGCTGGAAACTTCTGCCACCAAATAACCATCCGCCGGAATTTCATAGGCTGCTTCACTCAATGAATCGCCAATATTACCGCCCACCATTACAGGACGACCGGTTTGTTTCATGACTTCGCCCAATAATGTAGTAGTCGTAGTTTTGCCATTTGTACCAGTAATAGCGAGAATAGGTGCTTTGGAAATGTCATAGGCCACTTCCACTTCGCCTACAATATCCATGTCCCGTTTAGCCGCTTCCACTAAAATAGGAATGGTAAGAGCAATCCCCGGTGAAACTACAATACGATCAACAGCCGCCAATAATTCATTATTCTGGCGGCCGGTAATAACGGTTACATGAGCCTCCTCCAATAGTGCCTTTTCAGCCGATGTAAACGCAACTTCTTTATAATCGTTTAAAGTAACGTCAGCCCCCATTAATCCCAACACATGAGCGGCACCGATACCGCTCCGACCTGCGCCTAACACTAAAATTCGTTTACCCTTGTACTCCATGATTACGCCTACCTATCGCATTACATAAATTAACAAACCACATACGGCAAACAAGCAACTGCCAAGCCAAAAACGGCTTACCACTTTTTGCTCACTCCAACCGGACAATTCAAAATGATGATGAATCGGACTCATTTTGAAAACGCGTACACCACGTGTTTTAAAGGATACTACCTGAATAATAACGGACAATGCTTCCATTACGAAAATGCCGCCGATAATGATGAGCAATAATTCCGTTTTAGTTAAAATAGCCATGCCCGCAAAGGCACCGCCCAATGCCAAGGAACCGGTATCACCCATGAACACCTTAGCCGGGTTGGAGTTGAAATATAAGAACCCCAGTACGGCACCGCAAAGAGCAATACCGAAGAAGGACACACTCGGCTGTAACGCCAGCATACCGATAACGGTATAAGCAATAGCCGCAGCTGCC
>NZ_HF986209.1:49199-55279 GCF_000431435.1 Veillonella sp. CAG:933 | reverse complement strand
CAGCTGCCGACGTACCGGCTGCCAAACCGTCAAGGCCGTCCGTCAAGTTAACCGCATTCGTAGTCCCCACAATAATGATAAATACCAATACATAGTACATCATGCCTAAATCGAAGGTAGTATTTACAAACGGAACCCAGACGGTGGTAGGAATTACCATCACTTCCGTTGCAATATAGCAGAATACGGCAGACATAATAATCTGTCCCAATAATTTCTGTTTAGCCGTAAGACCTAAATTACGTTTTTTCACGGACTTAATAAAATCATCTAAGAAGCCCAACAGGCCATGACCTAATGTCAAAAACAACAATACCCACGTAGCCATTTGAAACGGTGCAAATACAAGAACTGTTATCACCATAGCCAAAAGCATGAAAATACCACCCATCGTCGGGGTGCCCGCCTTAGCTAAATGGGCTTGCGGTCCGTCTTCGCGTATGCTTTGTTGTGCATGTAACTGCCGTAACAACGGTATTCCTATTTTTCCGAGTATTAACGTTATTACCAAGGAAGTAATAAACGCGAATAATAATTGCATGGTCATTCGAACTATCGCTCCTTACATTACGGCCTTTATGAAGCCGATTAACTCACTATTTTTACATGGTTTTACAGATGTTGTTATCTGCTTTAGCTTTATAGAAAAACAAAGCCGCTATCTATGGTAGTACATATAAGGCTGTAATGCAAATATAATTCTCGTTTTTTTGAAAAACTTCGGCTACAAACTACCACAACCGGACAAACGTCTTTACTGAGGTGCTTAACGGTCATTGCCAAGGCACTTTACGGTCTTACTTTACGTTCTTCCTTATCATAATTCTTACTGTTTATTGAAGTGCCTCACGGTCTTCAAATTCATTGACTACCCGTTCCATACGAAGGCCACGGGAGCCTTTAACCAAAATAACATCACCTTTAGCGCGCACATCACAATATACATTAACCATATCTAAATGGCTGTCGCAAATTTTAGCTATGCGAATGCCTGCCGCTTTTGCTTCACGAGCAATAAATTTTGCGGCCTCACCAAAAGTATATACTTGATCGTAACCTTCTGCCACCAGTAAACGACCGATTTCACGATGATGTTCTTCGGAAAACTCACCTAACTCCAACATATCACCGAGCATGGCAATTTTTCGTTTACCGTCGAGCTGTCCCAAGGCTTTAATCGATTCCGCCATGGACATAGGATTGGCATTATAGGCGTCATTGAGGACAACGAAGTCACCAAAGGAAACAATTTCCTGGCGCATCGGCATACCTTTAAAAGAACCCAATGCCTTAGCAATTTTCTGTGAAGATACACCTAAGGAACGGCCTACCGCAATAGCGGCCAGCGCGTCATATACATTGTGTTCCCCAATCATCGGCAAGAATACATCAAATACTTCATCAAAACTGCGGCAAGTAAATTTAATGCCGTCTTTTTTATAGCGCAATTTAAAGCCTGAAATAGTCGCTTTTTCTTTGATGCCGTAATAGATGATTTTACCTTTCGTTAAATTCCCCATCTGACGAACAAATTCATCATCTTCATTTAAAATAGCTGTTCCGTCAACCGGAATATGTTGAATCAATTCGCTCTTGGCTTTCGCTATGTTTTCACGAGAGCCTAAAAGTTCAATATGACTATTCCCTACATTCGTAATCACACCTACCGTCGGTTCGGCGATGCGAGCCAATTCATCAATTTGACCGAGCCCGCGCATCCCCATTTCCACCACACAGGCTTCATGGTCGGCTGTAAGTTGCAACAATGTTTTTGGCAAACCGATTTCATTGTTAAAGTTCTTTTCTGTTTTCAGAACATTAAACTTACTGCCCAGTACAGCGGCAATCATTTCCTTCGTCGTAGTTTTACCGGATGAGCCGGTAACAGCAACTACGGGAATATCAAAACGACGGCGATGATAATTAGCTAATTGCTGATACGCCAATAGCGGTGACGCTACTTCAATGCAGATGAGATCGTTGGCAGTATGCCCCGGTTTTACCAAGGCACCGAGCGCTCCGTTAGCCCGGGCTTGCGGCAAAAAATCATGCCCGTCAAAAGTGTCACCCGTCAAAGCAACAAATAGCGAACCTTCTTCAATGGTACGTGTATCGGTGGATACATTAGTAAATACTGTTGTTTCACTTGCTTTCCCGTTGTAGGTACCGCCTGTTACGGTCAACACCTCCCGGAGCGTAAACTCTGCCATTTTTATCTCTCCTTTAATGCTTCGCGGGCTACTTCCCGATCGTCAAAATGAATCGTTTTATCTTTTAAAATCTGATAATCTTCATGGCCCTTGCCGGCGATGATTACCACATCACCTGCTTTGGCATCTTTGATAGCGGCATGAATGGCGCTGCGGCGATCCGTAATAACGGAATATACCGAACCTTCCCGCAAGCCTTCTTTTACACCCTCTGCCACTTGAGCCACTATTTTTTTAGGATCTTCCGTACGCGGATTATCGGAAGTTACGAAGATTTCATCACCATACTGCGCAGCAATGCGGCCCATAATCGGACGCTTCGTGGCATCACGGTCACCACCGCAACCAAATACTACGAGAATGTGACGCTCCACAATTTTTTGAGCAGTTTGCAGGATATTTTCCAAACCGTCCGGTGTATGCGCATAATCCACAACAACAGCGAACGGCTGACCTTCTTCTACCAACTCAAAACGTCCCGGTACGGCCGTGAAATCACTCAACGCTTCAATAATGGCTTCCATCTTCACGCCTTCAAAGAGACAAGCACCGATGGCCGCCAAGGTGTTATACACATTGAAAAGACCGGTAATACGCATGTGAATCGGATATTCTTTACCTTCATACACAATATCATAGGCGCTCGTCTTAGCCGTTATGGTAAGGTTTTCACCTTCCAAGGTACCTTTCCCTTTAGTACCGTACGTAATGAGCGGTGCGGAGTTCTTTGTCATAACGCGTTCACCGTGAGGATCATCGATATTAATGACAGCCCCTTTATTTTGCTTATGTTGATTTGGCGCACTTACCTGTTCAAACAATTTACATTTGGCCGCCAAGTAATTTTCAAAGGTTTTATGGAAATCGAGATGGTCTTGTGTCAAATTTGTGAAAACGGCTGTATCGTATTCCACGCCGGCCACTCGGTTGAGCGCCAAAGCGTGCGATGATACTTCCATGATACAATGCGTTACCCCTTCAGCCACCATTTGGCTCAAAATGTGTTGCAAGTCAACCACATCCGGGGTCGTATTGTGAATCGGATAGGTTTTATCCCCAATAACTACGTGAACCGTACCGATGATCCCCACTTTATACCCCTGAGCTCGCAAGATGTGGCCGATAATATGGGTCGTTGTAGTTTTACCGTTTGTACCGGTTACCCCAATCATACGCATTTTACAACCGGGATAGTCATAAAAAAACGGTACACATTGCTGCATAGCGATTCGTGTATCGTCAACAGTCAGTACACTTACCGCAGCCGGCACATCGATCGGTTCTGACGCCAATATAGCTACCGCCCCGGCTTCAACGGCTTTTTGTACATAATCATGACCATTTACATGAGCACCGGTTAGGCAGATAAATAAACTGCCTTGTTTTACTTCTCGCGAATCCGCCGTAATATGGCTGATAACAGTATCGGTAGCTCCTTTGACGCTTACGCCGCTTATCACATTTATTAATTCTTGTACTGTTTTCACAACATTTCCTCCATCTCAAACAAGGAAAGCAGCTCACTTCCGGAGCTGCCTCATACCGTAGTTTAGTCCCTGATGCGTGCTGTTACTTTCACATCACGTTCTACAGTAGTACCTTTGCTGTTGTACACAAAAGCATCGGGCAAAACCATTCCCAATTTATCTTGCGCAATCTGCTGAATCCGTGTAGGCGACTTCAATTCCGCTACTTCCAGACTCAACTCTTCATTATCTCTGGTCAATTGAACAACCTGTTGTTGCATGCTTACCAATTCATAACCGGCACCGGCTTTCACCACACGGCCTCCCAAAACGGTAGCCCCTACAACGCCAACCATGGCTAATAACACTAAAATCTGTTTCAATTCCGGCGATGCGTTACTAAATACACCAACCTGCTTCGCTCGACGTGTTTTAGTTGGTATATATGGTCTCGCCGTCGGTTGTGCAACGCGTACACCGACTGTCTTTCTCGCTAACATATAATCAACCCCCCGTTATCTATACCTTTTCGGCTACCCGTAACTTGGCGCTCCGCGCTCGCGGGTTCGCTGTTACTTCCTCATTGCCCGGCTCAATCGCCTTATTTCTTGCTTTTACGACTGCCACATGATGGCAAACACAAACCGGCAGTTCCGGCGGACAAATACAACCGGTACTCAATTCCTTAAAGGTTTGCTTCGTAATTCTATCTTCTAATGAGTGGAATGTAATAACACCGATACGACCGCCCGGTTTTAATAAATCCACTGCATCTTTAAAACTGTCTTTTAAAATAGCCAACTCCTGATTCACTTCAATGCGAATCGCCTGAAATGTTCGTTTAGCCGGATGCGGACCTTCACGGCGTGCCCCGGCGGGAATGGCCTGTTTGATAATTTTGGTTAATTCACCGGTGGTAGTAATCGGTTTTTCAGAACGAGCCGCTACTATGAATTGTGCAATTCGTTTCGCCCATCGTTCTTCCCCATAATCCTGAATGATTCGCACCAAGTCAGCTTCACTGTAGCCATTGACTATATCCGCAGCCGTCAAGTTCCCCTGCCTATCCATGCGCATGTCCAAAGGACCGTCCTGCATATAGGAGAAACCTCGTTCCGCTGTGTCCAGCTGATAACTTGAAACGCCTAAATCAAAGATAAATCCGTCTACCTCCGTAATGCCGCGGCTCGTAAGGGCCGTTTTCAAATCTTTGAAATTAGTGGGAATCGTCATAACTCGGCATTTTAAATCAGCCAGTCGTTCCGTCGCGGTCGCCAGCGCCACTTCATCTTGATCGAGTCCGATGAGTAAGCCGTCAGCGGCCAATTGCTCGCCTAGCGCATGAGCATGACCGGCTCCGCCTAACGTGCAATCCACGTAAATCCCATGGGGATTTGTTAATACAGCGTTTACTGTTTCGTTAAGCAATACGCTTACATGATGAAATTCCATGGGTCCGCTCCTTTCCGACTTCGAAATTATGTTTTCACCCTTAATCAAACATTCACTATATCGCTATAGTATTGCATTACTTCGTAATAAATAGCCAAAATACTTCCATTTTTACCATACAGCTTCAACATTCAATCTTAAATTGCAGCTTAAATTACAAGAAGAAGTCTTCCATGTTTTCTGATAATTGTTCCATATTATCATCCATGTCTTCCTGGTAAGCCAACCAATGTTCACGGTTCCAAATTTCTACGTGATCCCCGATACCGAGTACCATTACTTCTTTTTGAAGTTTGGCAAATTCACGCAGTGTAGCCGGCACCAAAATACGACCTTGACGATCGAATTCCAACTCGGTGGCATTGGCAAAAAGTTGACGTTTAAGCCCACGAACACCGGCTTTGTTGTTCGGTTGCTTCATCATCTGCATAGCCTTGGCGGTAAATACTTCGGTCGTATAAATGGCGAGACAATTATCGTAGCTCTTGGACATAATACAGGTTTCGCCTAATTGTTCGCGTAATTTTGCGGGAATAATCAAGCGCCCCTTCGTATCAATGGTATGTGAATATTCACCCATGAACATCATTGTCTCACCTCCTTTTACACTTTCCCTATCTTATCTACCACTATATGGTAAATTCTACCACATTCCCCCACTTAATAACAATAAAATCTGCAAATTTTAGCGAAATTTAGCAAGAAAATCTTTTAACCAAACATTTAATCGCAAATTGGCGCTACTACAACGATTTTTTGTTCCCTCTTTTAGTCGATATGTGCGAAGAAATAAGGCTTTAATTTTTGAGCCCCTCCACTTCACACCACCACAACTAAAAAATCATTAACAAACACCACTTTTTGCCACCGATTATTTTCAAAACTTTCAGCACCTGATAAAAATCCCCCACTTTTTGGGATACAGCAGCCCCCACTTTTTGGGATACGGCAG
>NZ_HF986209.1:24784-49080 GCF_000431435.1 Veillonella sp. CAG:933 | reverse complement strand
GCAGCCTCCACTTTTTGGGATACAGCAGGGACCACTATTTGATCCTCTAAAATCTCCATATTCGGTGCACCGACTCTTTTGAGTACGCCAACTCCTAAAACAGAAAGACTATAGTTTTCAGTATTCCTTTACTTCATACGATTGCAGTCTTTTTTCATCATTTATGATAATTATCTATATCAGTCAAAAATAATGCTTGCATCTGCTATACTATACTTAGACAGATAAAAGGATTAAATTAAGCCCCTTACATGCTTACTGATAGAAAGGACTAATTCTATGAGCATAGAGAAAACCCCTCATACGACTCACGGCTCACGCTCTCACGGAACTACACGGTCGCGCAGTCATCAACATCAAATAAAACATGATAAACACTGCTCCCGAGGTCCTTCGGAGTTTCAAATTATGTGCGAACCTTTTGTAGCCATTCACCGCAAAATGGAACTCCTCCTTGATTACGGTCAGTTGCTCATGCAAAACGGCGCTAACACCAATCACATTCAACGTGATATGATGCGCGCCGCCTCTTACATGGGCATTCCACCTCAATTTGTTCATATTCACATAACCTATATGACCTTAATGTTGAATATAAATGACGAAAAACACTCGTATACGGTTTTTCGCAAAACACCGTTACACGGTGTGAATATGACCATTCTTTCAACCCTTTCTAAATTAACCTGGAAGGCCATTGAAAATAATTACAGTCTTGATGAATTCGAAGATCATTTGAAAACGATTAAGGCCGCACCGCCTAAATATCCGACGCCCCTACTCGGTCTGGCAGCGGGTCTTGCGTGCGGTGCTTTCAGCATTTTATTCGGTGCCACTTGGTTAGCCGCTTTAGTAACCGTCATCTGTGCGGTCATCGGTTTTATAACCCGCTACATTTGTCATCACTATCAAATCAACTTTTATTTTGGCATCGTAGCGGCCTCCTTTGCCGCTACTTTTACAGCCAATCTGATTAATACAACCTTTGACTCAGGCAGCATCGTATATGCTATGGTCAGTTGTACCCTCTTTCTGATTCCCGGCGTTCCTCTGATCAACGCCGTAGACGATATGATTAATAACCATATTGTATCCGGAATGACCAGGGCCATGCATACGCTTTTAATTGTTAGCAGCATGTCCGTCGGTATCGCCATGGCTCTATATTTCGACCACGTCTCCACCTTTACCCACCTAAATATTACACCGGTTGTAGTAACACCGATTCAGGCCATCGCCGCTGCAATAGGTGCGGTAAGTTTTGCCACTATTTTTAATACACCTTATCGGCTGCTTTGGATAATCGCTATAGGCGGTACCATCAGCGTCATTACACGAAATATACTCATAGTTGATTTCGGTTTTACCATCGTTGGCGCCAGTTTTGTGGCATCCGCTATCATTGGTTTGCTAGCCTTAAAAACATATAAATTATTGCGAACGGCGCCTTTGATTTTATCTATTCCGTCCGTAATTCCGCTGATTCCGGGCGTACTCTTATATCGTTTCTTGTTCGGCTTACTGACTATTAATTCCCTTACACCGGATAACCTGCTATTCGCCTTGCGCAGCGGGATTACCGGGGTCTTCACAATAATTTGTATTGCCATCGGCGTAGCCATTGCCCATATTATTGCCAGAAGTTATTTGGATCGCAAAAAGGAGATTTCTTTGCACAAAGCGCTTCGCGAACGGCAGAAATCGCTCTCGGAATAAAAATTGCCCGCCTCAGTTCTCAACTAATGGCACTCGGCTATTAACTGTTTAAGAATAAAAAATAGCACTTTTATAGGCTTGGTTTTTCTACGAAAAAAGACCCTATGGAGGCGATATATTTTTTATATAGAATTATCATACAGCAACAGCCGTAGTGCCATTTTAGTTCGAGATTCTACGACACGAGCAATTTTTATTCATATCGTGACCTTCTTGCCGGAAACAAGAAGCGCCTTTGAGGCAAAGAAATCGGGAGTGGAGGAATATGGGGGATATAAAAAATAAAGGACTGTGCTGTTTTAGGTAAAAAAAAAGGCGCTCACGATTTGTGAACGCCTCTTTCGCATAGTTTGGATTACTATTTTTTGTTATTAAATTATAACTGAGCTTCGATAGCTGCTTTTAATTCGTTTTGTGGAATGTAACCGATTTTACGGTCTACTACTTCACCGTTTTTAATAATAGCGAATGTAGGCAATACTTCAATGCTGAATTCTTTAGCTAATTCTACAACTTCGTCAGTGTTAACTTTAGCGAATACAACTTTGTCGCCCAATTCTTCAGACAAAGCTTCGAAAATTGGCATCATGCGTACGCAGTAACCGCACCATGGAGCCCAGAAGTCCACGATTGCTACTTCTTTAGAAGTTACGGTATCTTTAAAGTTTGCTACTGTTAATTCTGTTACGTTTGCCATAGTTAAATAACCTCCTAAATCAACAAATTTACAAATTGTTGAAAATAAATATCAATATATGTGTTAATTATATTAAACTACAAATTTAGTTGCCGGTCAAATCTGAACTAAAACACAGTCCTGAATAACTTCAAAACCAAGCTCATTGGCCTTAGCCACTACGGCCGGTTTATCAGCGCCCGGTTGCAACCAAACTACCGAAATCCCCAGCTTTTGGCAATCCTCCAAAGCCTGTAAACCTACAGCCTCGGGAACAACAAAGTCCACTACTTCGGGAACTTCCGGTAAATCGTGAAGTGACGCATAACAAGTGGCGCCATCAATCTCATTTACATTAGGGTTCACCGGATATACTTTGTATCCGTGATCACGCAAACAAGCGTATATTTTATAGCCGAATTTTTCTTTACGGCTTGTTGCGCCCAGTACTGCCCAAACTTTTTTAGTCAGTGCTTCTTTTGGTGTCATCCTATCACCTCAACTCTCTATATTCATTATATCAAAACATCGAAATTTGTCAATTTAATTTGAGGTTTTTTTAGATAATTATTATCAAGACTACAATTCAACAAAGTTTCCCATGTGAGCCCTCCGAATTTGTCTGTTTGAGATGATGAAACTAGTCCTGCCGCCAATGCCAAATGCCCTAAAATCATAGACGCACTATAGCCGCTCATTCTCAATTCACGCAAGGTTATACTCTGCTGCCTTTTTGATAATCGATAGCCTTCCTCATCAACAATTAACGGCGCATGTGCATAGTGCGGTACCTTGGCACCCAGGCACTCATAGAGCCACAATTGACCGGCCACAGCCGGTAATAAATCATAACCGCGCACAATATGGGTAATGCCCATGGCTATATCATCCATAACAACGGCTAAATTATAGGCGAACATGCCGTCAGCGCGACGAACAATAAAATCATCTTGCGCCGGAATAAGTTCTTCCCGCTGCGAACCTTGCCAAAAATCAGTAAATTCATACAATCGTGGTTCTACTTTCATGCGCCACGAAGGATTCTTCCGCTCACCTAAAGTCTGCCGTTCCCCTTCACTCAAGTGGCGGCAACGACCATCATAATGAGCAATTCCTTCATGACCATGCGGAGCCGATGCAATGCTCTGCAAGCGCGCTCGATTACAGTAACAGGGGTACACAAGCCCCGATTCTTGCCATTTAGCAATCTGTGCCTCATAGAGAGGATACCGTTCACTTTGCCAATACGATTCATGGGGACCGCCTACGCGTGGGCCTTCATCCCAAGTCAGGCCAAACCATTCTAAATCATCCAGTAAATCTCCCCCATACTGTCTTTTAGCGCGCTGTATGTCGATATCTTCCATGCGCAAAACAAAGGTACCTTGTTGCTGTTTCACCTGTAGCCACGACAGCATGGCAATCCACAAATTACCTAAATGAAGATGTCCCGTCGGGCTTGGCGCAAATCGTCCTTTCATAGGACTAATCAGTGTATCACTCATAGAACTAATCAGTGTATCACTCATAGGCCTAATTGTCGTACCATTTGCTGTATCAACATTACCGCCATTATCTGTGTCAATTACGATGTCACTCATTGTGCCAATTGCTCCCAAATTTCATAGAGTTCAGCCAATCTTTTATTGGTAGCTTCCATTTGAGCCGCCGTTTCTGCCATGGCTTCCGCATCTTCCTGTAAAGCGGGATTTTGTATTTGAACTTCGTACATTTTCAGCGTAGCTTCCAAACGGGCAATTTCGGTTTCCGTTTCTTCCAATTTCTTGGCTTGCATATAGGAGTTTAGCTTTTTATCTCCGGAACCTTCGTTACCACTTGTACTGCCGGTATTTTTAGCTTCATTCGAATCCACCCTGTCGGTCGAGTTCGTATCGTCATTATTGTTGCTGTTGCGTTTATTACTGCTCGAACGTTCTTTATTTTGACCACTTTGTTCAGCTGCCAAGGCGGCCAAATCCTGCTGTTCTTTGAGCTTCGCCTTATAGTAGCTGTAATTGCCAAGGTATTCTTCCACGCCTTCCGGCTCTAACACCAAGGTCCGTTTGGCCACTTTATCCAAGAAATACCGGTCATGGGACACAACCAGTAATGTGCCGGTAAAGTTCATCAAAGCCTCTTCCACCACTTCGCGCGTCGGAATATCTAAATGGTTGGTCGGTTCGTCAAGAATTAAGAAATTATTGCCTTGTAAAAACAAAATCAATAAACTTAAGCGAGCCCGTTCACCACCGGACAAATCACGAATTTCCTTGAAAACGTCATCCCCTTGGAACAAAAACATGCCCAGTACATTACGGGCTTTTTCCTCACTATAGTTAAAATGACTCATAATTTCATCAATCGGCGTCCAAGCAGGATGTAATTCTTCGTGTTCCTGTGAAAAATACCCCACCGATACACGGCTGCCGATATCGATAAAACCCGCTTCCGGTGTCAATTCACCGGTAATAGCTTTTAATAAAGTGGATTTTCCGGCGCCGTTCGGCCCGATTAAGGCCACCGCTTCCCCGCGACGAATCATAAAGGACACATCCTCTACAATATCGCGCTCGCCGTAGGATAAAAATAACTCTTCCACCGTCAGCACTTTATCGGCGCTGAATTCCGCTTTAGGAAATCTAAACTTCAATGTCTGTGAAGTTTCCGGCGCATCCAAACGCTCCAAACGATTCAACTGCGACTGGCGGCCTCTGGCCATTTTAGATTTAATCCCGGCGCGGTACTTATCGATATACTCTTCCGTTTTGCGAATATATTCCTGTTGCTTCTCATAGGCGTTTTGCTGCGCCTTATGTTGAGCTTCACGCTGCTCCACATAACGACTGTAATTACCACGATAGCTGGTTGCCTTATGATGCTCCAATTCAACAATACGCGTCGTTACACGATCAAGGAAATAACGGTCATGGCTGATAATTAAGATACCGCCGCCGTAAGAGCTCAAATAATTTTCCAACCATTCCAACATATCCATATCCAAATGGTTAGTCGGTTCATCCAAAAATAAAAAATCAGGGCGCCGAACTAAAGCTTTTGCCAAATTAATACGTGTTTTTTGCCCACCGGAAAATTCAGACACAGATTTCGTTAAATCTTCATCGGAAAAACCAAGGCCGTAGGCAATGCGGCGACTTTGGGCCTCATAATCATAACCACCAAGCCAATCTAAACGGTCCTGAATGCGGGCGAGCTGTTTGAGCAAACTTTCATCATGAGGATTCGTTTCAAGCTTCGCCGATACTTCCTGTAATTGTTGTTCCCAATATTGCACATCGGCAAAGGCTTTTTGAATTTCAATAGCTAAACTGTCGTCCCCTAAATTGATATCCTGCTGCAAATAACCGATTGTAGTAGCACTATCTTTGACAACCTGACCTTCATCATATTCTTCAATGCCCAACAGGCATTTCATGAGCGTCGATTTGCCAGCCCCGTTAGGGCCCACCAAGCCGACACGCTCACCATGTTTTATTTCAAAGGATACTTTGTTAAACACTTGGCGCACGCCAAATGATTTACTTAATCCTATTACGCGGATTTGTTCCATCCTCTAAGCCTCCGTTCAATCATATACTCTTCTATTATATCATAGAGGAATGTCCGTTGGCGCCTCCACAGTGTCAGCTTTTACAAAAATACACAATTCAACACTGTCCTTGGTCTTACGGGCATGTTGAAATAATTTTCCCAATAAAGGAATATCGCCGAGGAGCGGAATTTTTGAAAACTGTTTCCCTTCTCGATTATCCATAAGGCCACCGATGACGAGGATTTCGCCGGGCTGTAAGTGAACCCTCGTATGTGCCTCGCGCGTGGTAATACGATAAGCTTTCAGTTCCGAAACCATGGCGGGACTGCTCACTTCCGCATGAATATCCGCTTCAATACTGTTATCTTCCGTCACAAACGGTGTGCACGTAAGACGAATCCCCGCCTCTTCATAGCGTGTAGTGATGCGGCTTTCCGTGCCGTCTTTCACCTCTTCCAGCACGGGAATCCGGTCCCCTATTAAAATCTTCGCTTCTTCACCATTCACCGCCATAATAGAAGGTCTCGCAATTAAGACTGTTTTATTATTTGTTTGCTGCGCACTCAATTCCGGTTTAAACCAAAATGTATAAGGCGTACCTTCCGGAGCTCGACCAAATTGAATGCCCCCATAAGAGTTTGTATCATCCTTATTACGCCCGGTCAAACTCTGCCAGGACCATTTTATGCCCGTTTCTTTTACAAAATTATGCTCAATGGCTACAACGGCTACTTCTAAGCGAATTTGTTTGGGGCTTATATCCAGCATGGGTAGAATATCATGAACCTGTCGCAACTGAGCCGCCGTGCCATAGACCATAACCTGATTACTTCCTTTTACCACCTTGATATTCTTCTCCGACACAATGGCAACCAAGGCATCGCCTAAGGCCTTCGGCGAAATATGTCGAGGTGTTAAAACTTCGGCCACGCGCGCATCTTTATCCCCCATGCCTTGACCATCCACAATCCAGAGCCCGTCCGATTCATACAAACTGAAATGCTTTATCGCCGCCAAGCGCTTTATTGCGGCAATACCGCTTGTTTCATTAAGGCGTATCGATACGGTTCCTTGCAACGTTTCCGTACCGGTAATGGCAATGCCCTCACTGCGTGCGATGGACTGCACTAAACTACTCAAATTGCTGTTATTTACCGTCATAGACAAAGCGGCCACCGATTCGCCGCAAAGATGAAATTGTACGATAACAGCCAAAACTGTTAAAACCCTTAATACGCTAACTAACATCCCTATATTACTCCCTTACCCCAGACTTATTCCACATATAACCAACGACTGCCACCGGCGCCACTTATTAAAACTGCATGGTCCGCTATCTGTTTCACTGTCACACCACGCGGTCCCTCGCCAACACCATAGCAACCTTCGCTGCCATCGTTTGTCAAAATCGCCATCGGCGTGGGGCCCGTGATAATACCGGTGACTTTTATATCAGTCATAGATTTTTGCCGATTCCCATAGCTCCCCTTACTTTCCGTACCGGATCCGCCGGTATAAGCCCCGCCACTGCGACCATAATTGTTACCACTATATTCGGCATAATTATTTGTGCGCCGGCCCCTATTAGAACCATTCACATATGAAGTGTTGAATGTATCAGTTTGCCCATAACTATTACCTATACCGGGATTTCCCGACCTTCCCTTTTGTGCGATTTGAGGCGCACCGGCTATGACTGTGCTATCCTCATTTAACAGCAAATGCGTAAACGGATCATCTAGCGGGTGACCTCTTAAAACACCGGCTAAGCTAATTACCGGTGCTACAAATGTACCTTCGTTTTTACCCTTCCCAATAGCCCCGCCACGGCCTTCTTTAGCGTCTAAACTCACAGTTTTAGACGATGAATCAGGTGCCGCATTATCCGCTGCCAAATCACTTACCCTTGTCCACTGAGATGTATATAAACCATAGAGGCAAACGAGGCAAAATAAAAAGACCGCCCCGTACAAGAGGCGACCTTTCTTAATTAATAAATTTCGCATTTCTTGTAGAGACAGTCTATTCATAATATCACAGTCCTTATTATTTTTTATAACCGTTTGGATGGTTTTTGTGCCATTGCCAAGCATCACCGATAACCTGGGAGACCTCGCTGTGGGTCGGCTTCCAGCCTAAAACAGTTTGCGCTTTTTCAGAAGACGCAATCAAAGTGCCCGGATCACCGGCACGACGTTCGCCGATAACAACCGGGAAGTCTACGCCGGTTACGGATTTAGTGGCATCTACAATTTCTTTTACACTGAAACCATTACCGGTTCCCAAGTTAAAATAATTAGATTCACCACCGTCGCGCAAATATTCCATACTGAGAATATGGGCCGAAGCTAAATCGGTAACATGGATATAATCGCGCACACAAGTGCCGTCAGCCGTATCATAGTCAGTACCGAAAATTGAAATATTGGCGCGCTTGCCTAAAGCAGCTTCCAAAATGAGGGGAATCAAATGTGTTTCCGGGGTATGATCTTCACCGATTTCACCGCTTTGGTCGGCACCCGCTGCATTAAAATAACGCAAAGCCACATAGCGCAGACCGTAAATATCACTATAATCGCGCAACATTTGTTCAATCATGAGCTTCGTACGACCGTATACATTAGTCGGAGCTAAACGTGCATCTTCTTTAATCGGTACAACTTCAGGTTCGCCATAAACGGCGGCAGTAGAGGAGAATACAAAATATTTGACACCGGCTTTACGGACAGATTCAATGAGACGGAATGAACCTACTACATTGTTTTCATAATAAATCATAGGATCTTTCATGGATTCGCCAACCTGTGAATGAGCCGCAAAATGCATAACCCCTTCAATGCCTTTAGCCTTTAATACATCGGCTAAACCGGCATCAGCAATATCCATATTAATAAATTCAACGCCTTCCGGCAAAGATTCTACATGACCACGCGATAAATTATCCAAAACAATTGGCGTATGACCTGCTTTTTGCAAAGCTCGCACAGTATGACTGCCGATATAGCCGGCTCCACCGGTAACCAAAATTTTCATAATAATCCTCCCTAAATCGAAACTGCCACTGCTTGCCGCAACCTTTAATTATGTCCGCGAACGGGAAAGGATCGGCAAAAACTACATGACCTGATTATTTTTCCGCTTGATGAGCTGCCAATTTAGGCCCCAACAATTTTTTATACACTTCAACGCCCGGCTGATCAAACGCATCTACACCGGCCAATTGACCTTCGTAGAAAATAGCCCAGCAAAGCATAAACATAAATTCACCTAAATGATAGGCTGACAAGGTCGGCAATTCATAAGTTACATTGAAGCGCTTATCGCCTGTTAAAGCTTCGCTGTTAGCTTCTAAAGCAGTATTTAAAATTACCCCTAAGTCCAAGCCACTGAATGCTTTAAGCGGTTTATATTCATCGTAAGTATGAGGCACAATCGCTTTTGTTTCCCAATCTTTTACTTTTACAAAAGACACGATTTTGTTCAAGCGCCCTTCTTGATGTTCCTGTGTCTGTGCATGCATATCCGTAGTTCCCACCGCAACTACCGGCGTGCGACCGTAACGGCCGTCAGTTTTCGGCTGATGTTTACCTAATGATTCAGCTAAAAGTTGTACATACCATTCAGCCAAGGATTTCAAAGAATCGCCGTAAGGCATCATGATTTCAATAATACGGCCGTATTTTTCAGCAGCAATATATTTCAAAACTGCATTCAACAAAGCCGGATTCTTAAGCAAATCGCCACCCTGACAGGCTTCATCCATGCCTTTGGCTCCGTCTAAAAATTCACGAATATTGAAGCCTACCACGGCACCGATAATAAGACCTACTTCCGTAAATACGGAAAAACGTCCGCCCACCCCATCAGGCACAGCAAACGTCGGCCAGTTCTGCTGAACCGCCAATTTATGAAGCAACGTTTCTTTTTCATCGGTACGAGGATCCGTAACAGCTACGACTTCCACTTTAATACCGGCCGCTGCCAACGCTTCTTGCACCACCATGAAATTGGACATCGGTTCAATGGTAGACCCGGACTTAGAAATTAAAATGAGCATTACCGTATAAGGAGATCCTTTATGGGCCGCACTGCGTTTTAACGTTTCAATCAAATCATTAGTGCGATGAGGATCCACATTATTGCCACTGAAGTATAATTTTGGATACCCGTCGCGTTCCGCTTCGGATTTCTGATTCCAAAATTCACCGCAATGAACATCAAAGAGTACTTTACCGCCTAAATAAGAGCCGCCGATACCGAAGCTTACTACGACATCTACAGACTCTTTAGCATGTTGCCCCAAGTCTTCCAAACGTTTTAAAACTGTTTCGTTATTAAGATTTTTATCTTCAATATACGGCAATTGCGGGAATAATACAACTTCCGGCTGACCGTCTTTAGACAAATGGCCTTCCACAACGCCTGTAGTACGTACGCGAACGGCCGCTTTTACGGCATTGGCAATAGAATCGAAATAAGTATGAACATCAGCTTCGGTTACGCCCCAAGCTGAAAATAAATTAGTATAATCAAATATAAAACCGGATGGTAAAATGATTTTTTTCATTGAAACTCCTCCTTTAAACCACTCTTCTTATTGTACCGTTCTATAAATTATGGCGCAATAGAAAAACTGAAGAGCATCATACATTTTATTCATAACTCAATCAACTTTAGCCCCATTCATACCTTAAGCAAATATAACTTTTCAAAGTTAAAAGTCTAATACCTTTATCCTCTACCTATACCATGAGAATGCTGTATCCCGAACAATTTCAACTCAGTTGAACTTATAATTCGATTACCTTTTTGGTGCCTGCTTTAGCTAATTCATCGGCTTTTTCATTATAGGTTACACCCGTATGAGCCGCTACCTTGTGAAATACTGTTTTAATAAGGCGACGGCTGTTTAACATAAATTCCGCATACTGCTGTGTAAGCGGATTATTCGCCTTCCAACGTCCCGTAGCCCACATTTCAATGCCCATATAATCATAGTAAATGTGAATTTCTTTAGCTTCCTTAGCTACAGCCCACTCAATGACATGCATGGCCCCTAAAAGTTCACCCGCCACATTCCAATAGGCCGTATATATTTCTTTATCGGTACCGTATGAAAACGTTTCTTCTTGCCCCTCATAGAAAATAACGCCGCCGGTGCCGACCACTTTGTTTGTTTTGTCAAAACTTCCATCAATAAAGGCTACCGCGCTTTTTGCTCCTAAATCAGCAAAAATAGTATCCGAGGCATTGGAATCCTGAGCCGATTTATTGCTTACGCCCGTACCGGTAGCTCTGCGACGACGCGGCGTACGGCGCTGACTGGCCTTGGCGGTAGCTAAATATTCTTCCATGGACATGCCTTTAATAGGCGCAATATCTTCCTCCATAAAAGCTTCCGCTTCCTGTTTTGACATAAAAGATTTGTAAATGGCACCACCATAGCCCTTTACTTGGCGTTCACAAGCCGCCCAAGAATCATAAATTCCCCGCACTCTCCCCTCTCTTACGGCATAATACTTTTTACCCATATAAGCTCCTTGTTCTAGAATAACTGCAATCAGTTCATCGTTAATGTTTCGAAATGAGCATTTACTACTGTCTGTAAATCGTTTGGATTAACTTTAATCTGCATGCCTCGCAAACCGGCACTTACATAAATCTGATCAAACGTTGCCATGGTCGCATCAAAATAGGTGGGAAATAATTTCTTCATCCCCACCGGCGAACAACCGCCCCGCAAATAACCGGTAAGCCCCAATAAATCCTTCACAGCGATAAGCTCAACTGATTTATTGCCACTCACCCGTGCCGCCTGTTTTAAATCCAATTCAGCGGCAACAGGAATACAAAACACGACCGGCCCCGTCACATTGCCTTTCCCCACCAATGTTTTGAAAACCTGTGCTTCCGGTAAATGCAGTTCTTCTGCTACATGGACGCCTGCACCACGTCCTTCTTCCCATTCATAGGCTAATACTTCATAACCGATTTTATGCGTGTCCAGCATGCGCATAGCATTTGTTTTTTTATGCTCTTTCTTACTCACGACCATCGTTCCTTTTTTATTTTACTACAGTTTCATTTAAAATATTACTACAAAACAGCTGAAAAACAGCTGAATATTTATGAAATTTTTCGCATTATTTATCAAATATAATTATGAATTATAATTATTTATTCAAATTTTTGCTTATTGTTACTTGTTCAATATTTTATTAATGTTTTTAAGTTCTATACGCAAAGTTCCGTCAGGATTCGTCACGATTTCAATGAATTCACTGTTTTGCATATATTCAACGGGAAAACTAATCTCAATTCCCGTGTCAGTTTTTATTTTATGCTTTTCCCCTACCTTGGCGGCAAATTCACGATTTACCGGCAAAGGTCGTAACATATCCTGCTCTGCCAATGCTTTTTTAGCCGCTTCTTTTTGTTGCGGCTGATTGGCAAAAACCGTATCCACAATGGTTTCCGGATTCAACGTATCGGATACTTCCGCATTTTTGGAAATCATGGAGCGAACCTTAACCAACTCTTCCACGCCATCGCCCTCATGCGCTTTAGCCACCTTATCCACGATGCGTCGCACTTTGGCCACCGTATCACGGGATGACGGATTCGTACCGATTTGTAAAACTTTATCTCCTAAAATATAAACAGCTTCACCGTCATATTCACCTTTTGGTTCAAACAGACGCACCGAAAAATCCTCTAAATCAATAGCACAAAATGAGCGAAGCTTTTGGGTCGGACTCGGTAACACCGCTCGATTCGGAATCAATTCCGTAGTTAAAGTGCCGTCTTCTTCATTAAACAGTTGGTGCGTATACGCATCATGGGCCTGACAAAGGAGAATACATAAATAGCGATGATTTTCAGCCGCTTCACAGATAATTGTATCAATAATAACCGGATCCGTCGCCTGTTTCATATAATTGAACATCGTTTCGCCCAATTCCTTGCCTAAGGTGGTAATATCGGTAAGACCGTCGCGATATTGCACCAACATTTGACCTAATTTACTCGTCTCATTTATATAGCCCGTTCTAAGTCCCGGGTCTTTAATCCCCTTAGTTACATGAGCACTGACATAGTCCTGTAAGGCTTCCTCGCCCATATTCAGTTCATTTTCCGAATAAACGGCTAAAGAAGATGAAAAATCAAGAATTTGTAATACAGCCCGATTGATTTGCATATTTGCTCCTTAGTGGATAAAAAAGTGTCTTGCCTCGTATTTAACAACACGAAAACAAGACACTCCAACGATATTTAATGCATTTTACAATGCATATGATTAAGTTTAGCCTTGTACGTATGGTCCGAATAAACCGGCAAACAAGTGAGAACCTTTTTTGCCCAAAATAGCGGCACAAAGCGATGCTAAAGCACCTATGACGGCAATAACCAGTGCATTGCCTGCGGTGACATTATACGAATATGCCACATAGGCCTGTATCAGCGTCAGGGCGAAATACACTACGGATAAGTAGATTTTGAATTTTAAAACCGGCGCTGTCGTTGTTTTATAACGAAGTTTACCGCCAATATAACCGGAAATACCGCCAATTAATACCAATAAAGGCATTACGAGACAAACCATCATAGCGAAATCGAATAAACGGTAGCCCAAGCTGTAAGGCACGAGTAAACCTAAAATAGGCAAGCCCACAGTTAAAGCGGAACCGGCAATCGGAAAATGAACCGCAATCGGATGCAAATGTAAATCCAATAAACGTTTACGGGTAGGATTCAATTTGCGTGGTGTGTATTCAGCCCAAACGGTTTTCGGAAAGCCGCAAGCCGGGCATGGTTTATCCGCATTATCGGCTGTTTCGATATAGCCGCACACACGACAAATTATATACTGAATCTTTTTCTCTTCTTGTTTTTTTGTTTCCATGTCAATCTCCTCACAAGAACAACTACTTCTCTTACCATTGTACCATAATCTCTATTTATTCGACTACAGTAAATCACTCATTAATAATTACTTTTTATTATGAAAGTATTCATAGGTCGTTGTCAAGCCTTTATCTAATTTAACTGTAGCTGATAAACCTAATTCATTTATCATTTTTTTTGTACTTAATAACGAGTGTTTGATATCCCCTTGCCGTGCCTCTTCGTAGTGCACGTTAAATTCATGGTCCACAATTTTTTTAAATTGTGCTACCAATTTATTCAGCGAAGTACCTCTCTCGGTACTCACATTGATAACCCCCACAAGGTCCGGTTTATGCAAAGCCGCCATATTAGCTGCCACTACATCGTCTACATAGACGAAATCGCGAGTTTGTTCACCGTCACCGAATATACTTATATCTTTATGAGCCTGTAAACGTTCACAGAAAATACTGATTACGCCGCCTTCACCGCCATTGCCTTGACGCGGTCCATACACATTTGCATAGCGAAAACAGATGTAAGGTAAGCCGAATGCTTCATGATAAATGCGCAGATAACTTTCCGTAGTCAATTTGGTAAGTCCGTAAAACGAGGACGGCTGCCCCGCCATCGTTTCTGTGAGCGGTAATGTATCGAGATCACCATATACGGCGGCTGACGAAGGCATGATAATTTTTTTTACTCCCACGCTGCGGCAAGCATTAAGCACATTAATGAGTCCCAATAAATTAACATCACAATCAAATGCAGGATCTTTCATTGATTCCGGCACCATTGTCTGAGCGGCTTCATGAAATACATACTCCGGTTTAAACTCGGCCATTTTAGCGGCAAGTTCTTTATCGCGAATATCCATTTCCACGAAGTCAGCCTTAGAATTTACAAAATCTCGACAACCGGTACTTAAATTATCTATAACCATTACCTTGTGCCCTTCATTAATGAGAGCATCTACAAGATGGGAACCGATAAAACCGGCCCCGCCGGTCACGCAAATATTCATTACCCTAACCTCCCTTAGTTTTTACAACTGCTATATAAATAAGACCCAATACAAAGCCGATAGCGGACGGCACTACCCAGCCCATACCTAAATCAAAGAACGGCAACATCTTATATACGCCTACAGTTTGCTGTACCCAAGCTGCTTGCCCTAAAAATTCAGGCAAAGTATTGAGCATATCACCGATAGCCGCAATCAAGGCAAATACTGTAGTGATGAAATATACAGCTTGACGACCGTTAAAAAGCGGTGCCAAGAATGTTAACAAAATAATGGTAATCGTCAACGGATACAATAACATCAAAATAGGAATCGCCAGCGATATAATCTGAGTTAAGCCTACATTACCGATTAAGAAAGAAATAATAGCGAATGCATAGGCATATTTTTTATAACTGATGGAATTCGGAAATAAATCGACGAATGTTTCCGAACATGCACAAATAAGGCCTACCGCCGTTTTCAAACAAGCCAAGGTTACGGTAATTGCCAATAATACGGCACCGATTGGTCCGAAATAATAATGGGCAATTTGTGCCAACGCAATACCGCCGTTAGCGGATAAGGCGAAAACGCCGAGGCTGGAGGCACCCACGTAAGCTAAGAATGCATAGATAATGGCCATCAAGACTACCGTAACGATACCGGCTTTTACCATGCCCGCCGCAATATCCTTAGGCTCGGTAACACCTACGCTCTGCATGGCGCGGACTACGATGATACCGAAGGCTAACGCCGCCAAAGCATCCATCGTATTGTAACCTTCCGTAAAGCCTTTGAAGAACGGCATGGTCAAATAATCACCGCTCACCGGTGCCGTCGCCACGGATCCCATTGGATTAATCAAGGCCACTACCAAGAGAATAGCCAAGAAGATTAAGAACAACGGATTTAAAATTTTACCGATGTAGGTCATTAACTTACCCGGGTTCATGGAGAAAAACAGACCCAAGACGAAGAACACAAAGGTAAAGGCCGCCAAGGCTACCGTCTGCATATCATCACCGATATACGGTGCCAAGCCGATTTGATAAGAAACCGTGGCCGTACGCGGTAAAGCAAAAGCTGGCCCTATGGTTAAATATAAAAGAATAGTAAATAATTTCGCATAGGTCGGATGTACGCGAGATGCCAAATCAAATAAACCGTTACTCCGTGAAATACCGATAGCAACAACACCTAAGAACGGCAAGCCAATGGCCGTAATAAGAAAACCTACCGTAGCCGGCCACATGTCGGCCCCTGCTTCCTGCCCCATATGAACCGGGAAAATCAGATTGCCTGCGCCGAAGAACATACCGAACAACATTGAGCCAATAACTATGGCTGAACTTACTGACAATTTTCCTTGCAAGATAGTACCCTCCTACCGAATGGCAGTTGCCATTACTCTACAAAATATAACACTACCGTAAAACCCAACACAAAGGATACACTGCCTGAAGCCAAGCGCTGACAATGTATCCCATATGTTACTTACAATGTTACTTATAAAATCCGCTATAACTGCTAGCGGTCTCCTTCAATGGTAGCACGCTTTTCATCTTTAGACAAACGGAAAAATCGATACACTTCCGCCGCCGTTTTTTGATTCATTCCCGGCACGGCTGCCAATTCCTCTTCCGTAGCCGCCTTAATACCTTCTAAATTGCCAAAAGCCTGCCACAATGCTTTACGCCGTTTTGGTCCGATACCTTCAATATGATCCAGAATCGACTCCAAATTGCGCTTGCCCCGTAATTTACGATGATACGTAATGGCAAAGCGGTGAGCTTCGTCACGAATTTGTTGCAATAACTGCAATTCCGGCGAATGATGAGATAATATGATACTTTCCGACTGACCTTCCACAAAAACTTCTTCAATTCGTTTAGCCAGCGAAATAACCGGCACATCCGTCACACCGACTGCTCTGATTAAAGGCAAGGCTGCGTTGAGCTGCCCCTTACCGCCATCGATGATAATTAAATCCGGCATAGGCCAATCCGTTTCATTGCCGTAACGGCGTTCCATAATTTCAGCCATGGATTTAAAGTCATCCGGTTTGCCCTGAACCGTCTTTAATTTAAAACGACGATATTCCTTCTTCGCTGGTTTACCGTCTTCAAAGACAACCATGGAAGCCACCGTTTCACTGCCCTGCGTATGGGATATATCGATGCATTCCATACGTTCCGGGAGTCTCGGCAAGTCGAGGACTTCCGCCAATTTCTTAACGGCGCCGCCGCTCTTATCCAAATCATATTGCCATTGACGACGACGCTCTTCCAGGAAGTTCTGGGCGTTTTCCGCCGCCATCTTAATCAAATCATGCTTATAACCTCGTTGTGGCACCGAAACCTCAACATTTTGGCCCTTCATTTCGGTGAACCACTCCACAAAGAGTTCCCGTTCTTCCGTTTCATAAGGCAACAATACTTCTTTTGGCACGAATGTGGTGCCGCCATAGTATTGTTTTATAAATTCCGTCATAACCGTAGCGGCGTCATCACCTTCATTTTTAATGAAAAAGTTTTCACGCCCCAACATACGGCCGGAACGGATGAAAAAGACCTGCACACAGGCCATGAGGCCTTCCATGGCGATACCGACTACGTCAATATCACCGCGTTGGGTTACCATGCGCTGTTTTTCACGAAGCTTTTCCAATGCCTGCAATTGATCGCGCAGTTGAGCCGCCTTTTCAAAATCAAGCTCTTCCGCCGCCGCTTCCATTTGCTGCTTCAATTCGCCTAAAAGAGGAATCGGTTTACCCTCCAATACCTGTACGATTTGATCGATATAGGAGCGGTATTTTTCCGGTGATACCAAGCCTTGACAAGGAGCCTCACAATAACCCAAATGATACTGCAAGCATGGTCGCGGTACATTCATATTTGAACAAGTGCGCAAGGGGAAATGACGGCGGAACAATTTTAAAGTCTGATGTACGGCCGTCACATCCGTAAACGGTCCAAAATACTTGGCCCCGTCACGCACCATGCGGCGCACCATGAGCACCCGCGGATACTCCTCCTGCACCGTCACCTTCACATAGGGATAGGTCTTATCATCGCGGAGCATAATATTATACTTCGGATGATGTTCCTTAATGAGCGTATTTTCCAAAATTAACGCTTCCATTTCCGTCTTGGTCTGAATGACCTCCACATCAACGGCGCGTCGCATCATGGCTGTTACCTTTGGAGCCCGATTGATATCATTGCGCACATAGGAACGGACGCGATTGCGCAGATTTATGGCTTTGCCCACATAAATGATACGTTTATATTGGTCCCGCCATAAATATACGCCCGGCGTGGTCGGCAAATGGCTGATTTTCTCCAATACTTCTTCCGTAACCATTATTGACCTGCTTTCTTAGCTTCATCCATAAATCGTTTTGTTTTTGCCAAAACAGGCCCCAAGAACTTTCCGGTATAACTGCCTTCCATTTTGGCGATTTGTTCCGGCGTGCCCGTACCGACAATGGTACCGCCGCGTACGCCCCCTTCAGGACCTAAGTCGATAATATGGTCCGCCGTTTTAATAACGTCCAAATTATGCTCGATAACGACTACTGTATCGCCGGCGTCAACTAATTTTTGTAACACATCGAGCAGCTTGCGAATATCTTCCGCATGCAAGCCCGTTGTCGGTTCGTCCAGGATATATAAAGTCTTACCCGTACTGCGACGAGCCAATTCGGTAGCCAGTTTTACACGCTGTGCTTCACCACCGGACAAGGTTGTCGCCGGCTGGCCCAAACGAATATACCCCAAACCTACCTGTTGTAACGTTTCAAGCTTGCGATGGATTTTCGGAATGGATTTAAAAAACTCAACTGCCTCATCCACCACCATATCCAATACATCGGCAATGGATTTACCTTTATATTTAACTTCCAAAGTTTCCCGATTATAACGAGCTCCTTTGCAGACTTCACAAGGCACATACACGTCCGGTAAGAAATGCATTTCAATTTTGATGATACCGTCACCGCGACAAGCTTCGCAGCGACCGCCACGGACGTTAAAGCTGAAACGCCCCTGCTTATAGCCCCGCATTTTAGCTTCCGGCGTTTGACTGTACAATTCACGAATGGAATCGAATACACCCGTATAAGTGGCCGGATTGGAACGCGGCGTACGTCCGATCGGACTCTGGTCAATATTGATGATTTTATCGATATTTTCAGTGCCGCGAATCTCTTTATGAGCCCCTACCTTGTGATAGGAGCGATATAAATGATTCGCCATGCCCTTGTAGAGAATCTCATTAATTAAGGTGGATTTACCGGAGCCGCTCACACCGGTTACCACCGTGAAAACGCCAAGTGGGAATTTTACATTAATATTCTTTAAGTTATTTTCCGAGGCACCGCGAATTTCCAACACATTGCCGTTGGACTTGCGTCTGGTTTCCGGCAACGGTATAAATTTACGACCGCTCAGATACTGCCCTGTAATGGAGTTTTCATTGGCCATTACTTCCTGAGCCGTCCCTTGGGCGATGATCTCCCCTCCGTGCTCACCGGCGCCCGGTCCGATATCTACCAAATAGTCGGCCGCTAACATGGTGTCTTCATCATGTTCCACGACCAATAAGGTATTACCGAGGTCACGAAGACCCTTCAAAGTCCCGATTAAGCGATCATTATCGCGTTGATGGAGACCAATAGACGGTTCGTCGAGAATGTATAAAACGCCTACCAAGCCTGAACCGATTTGGGTAGCCAAGCGAATACGCTGAGCTTCACCGCCCGACAAAGTTCCGGCATTACGATTCATGGTGAGATAATCGAGACCCACATTATTGAGGAACATGAGGCGTGCTTTGATTTCTTTTAAAATCTGGTTACCGATAAACTGTTCGCGCTCCGTAAGCGGCACGGTATCAAAGAAGTTCACCGCATCACTGATGGTGAGCTGCGTCACTTCGTTGATGTTTTTATCGCCTACGCGCACGGCTAAGGCTTCCGGTTTTAAGCGGGCACCGCCGCAAGTTTTACATGGTTTGATGGACATGAATTCTTCAAAGGCTTCACGCATAGAGTCGGTAGAAGCTTCGCTGTGACGACGTTTTACCATAGGCAAAATACCTTCGTACTCCGTGTGGAACGTCTTTACTTCACCGCGCATATTTTCATACTCGAAGGTTACTTTATCGGTACTGCCGTTCATCACCATTTGTTGTAATTTCTTCGGTAGTTCATTATACGTAGCCGATAAATCATAGCCATGAGCCTTCAATAAACCTTCCAATTGACGCATAAACCATGCATTCGGATTGGAACTTAAAGGCAATACGGCGCCGTCCGCAAAAGACACATCGCCATCCGGAATTACCCGCTCTTCGTCCACTTCCATGGTGCTGCCGATACCCAAGCAGGCCGGACAAGCACCGAACGGGCTGTTGAAGGAAAACATGCGCGGCTCGATAGCCGGTAAAGAAATATGGCAATCGGGACAGGCAAAATGCTGGCTGTACATATGTGACGGTCCATCCACTTCCTGCACCACCACAATGCCTTCGCCCCATTTGGCAGCTGTTTCCATGGAGTCTGATAAACGGCTCTCAATGCCTTCTTTCACTACCAAACGGTCAATCACGATTTCTATATCATGCTTTTTAGTCTTTGCCAATTCAATATCTTCGTCCAAGGTGCGAATATCACCATCTATGCGGACACGGGCAAACCCTTCTTTGCGAAGACGTTCCAATAATTGCTTATGTTCCCCTTTTTTGCCGCGCAATATAGGCGCCATAATGAGCAATTTAGTGCGTTCCGGCAAGGTCATTACGTCATCGGCCATCTGCTCGATAGATTGCTGCGTAATTGGCTTACCGCACTGCGGACAAAAGGCATGGCCCACACGAGCAAACAATAAGCGTAAATAGTCATATATTTCCGTCACTGTCCCCACCGTAGATCGAGGGTTGCGACTGGTTGTTTTCTGATCGATAGAGATGGCCGGTGACAAACCTTCAATATAATCCACATCCGGTTTATCCATTTGGCCCAAAAATTGACGCGCATAGGCCGACAAGGATTCTACATAGCGTCGCTGCCCTTCCGCATAAATCGTATCGAAAGCGAGCGACGATTTACCGGAGCCGCTAAGCCCGGTAATGACAATAAACTTGTCCCGTGGCAAGGCCACATCTATATTCTTAAGGTTATGCTGACGCGCCCCTTTTACTATAATTTGTTCTTTCACGATAACCTCCCGATTATCAAATTAACGGACAAATAGGCAAGACAGAATGCCTTGCCCATAAGTTCCTATTTTTTACGACGTACATCCTGTAAGTCAGACAATTGCTGCCTTAAAATACCGAGTTCATCACGAAGTTCGGCTGCTTTTTCGAATTCAAGCTGTTTAGCGGCCGCCTTCATGAGACGCGTAGTTTCTTCAATCTTGTTAAATACATCTTCCACGGTTAATTCCGGTGCCGCTTCATAAGTAGCGGTGCCATCAGCCACAGCTTGTACCCCTTTAGCCTTGCCTGACGTTTTGGCGCCGCCTTTATTACCCGCTTTAGCGCCTGTTTTGGCAGTGCGCCCTTTTTTAGCGGAAGCAACAGCCGCTGCGCCGTCATCGTAGCCATCATTTTTACCGCGACCGGTGCGCTTAGCACTACCGGCCTCTTCTTCTTCCAATTTAGTCAATTCAATCAATTCTTTAACTTCTTTATGAATCGATTTTGGCGTAATATTGTGTTTCTTATTGTAGGCGTTCTGTACTTCACGACGGCGTTCCGTTTCAGTGATTGCCCGATCCATAGAACCTGTAATACGGTCCGCATACATAATAACACGACCATTTTCATTACGCGCCGCACGACCGATAGTCTGAATCAAAGAGGTATCACTGCGGAGGAACCCTTCCTTATCCGCATCAAGAATAGCCACCAAGGAAACTTCCGGCATATCCAGACCTTCACGAAGTAAGTTAATACCCACCAACACATCAAAAACACCGGCCCGCAGGTCACGAATAATATCGGCACGCTCAATGGTGGCAATATCGGAATGTAAGTAGCGCACACGAATGCCCACTTCTTTGAGAAACTCCGTCAAATCTTCCGCCATTTTCTTCGTCAATGTCGTTACGAGGACACGCTCATTCTTAGCGGCCCGCACTTTAATTTCGCCTAACAAATCATCCATTTGCCCTTTAATGGGACGCACTTCAATAAGCGGATCCAATAAACCGGTAGGACGAATAATCTGCTCCGCAATATTGGTCTGCACTTCCATTTCATACGGGCCCGGTGTAGCCGATACGTATACAATCTGATTAATTCGCTCTTGGAATTCTTCAAACTTCAACGGGCGGTTATCCAAAGCGGAAGGCAAACGGAAGCCATACTCGATTAAGTTTTCCTTACGAGCCCGGTCGCCATTATACATGGCCCGCAATTGTGGAATCGTTACATGGGATTCGTCAATCAAAATCAAAAAATCATCCGGAAAATAATCAATCAACGTATACGGTGCTTCCCCCGGTTTACGATTGGATAAAAGGCGGGAATAGTTTTCGATGCCTGAGCAATAGCCCATTTCCTGCATCATTTCAATATCGTAACGAGTTCGTTGCTCCAAACGCTGGGCTTCCAGTAAACGGTCCCGTGATTTAAGAAATTCCAACTGCTCCGCCAATTCTGTTTCAATACGCTCAATGGCGAGTTGCAATTTTTCACGGGTCGTTACATAGTGAGAGGCCGGATAAATGGCCACATGCTTGCGATCGGCAATTACTTCACCGGTCAAAACATCCACTTCGGACAAACGGTCAATTTCATCGCCGAATAATTCAATGCGAACGACTCGTTCACTATTGGCTGCCGGAAATACTTCTATCGTATCGCCGTGGACACGGAAAGTACCACGGGTAAAATTAATATCATTGCGACTGTATTGAATATCCACCAGTTTTTTCAAAATATCGTCACGACTTCGTTCTTGCCCCAAACGGAGCGATACAACCAAATCGCTGTAGTCTTCCGGGTCACCTAAGCCGTAAATACAGCTTACAGAGGCCACAATAATCACATCGCGACGCTCAAACAAACTCATTGTAGCCGAGTGACGCAATTTATCGATTTCATCGTTAATGGATGCATCTTTTTCAATATATGTATCGGTTGACGCAATATATGCTTCCGGTTGGTAAAAATCATAATAAGACACAAAATATTCCACCGCATTATTGGGAAAAAAGCTTTTAAACTCACTGCATAATTGCGCAGCCAAGGTTTTATTATGAGCAATAACTAAAGTCGGTTTTTGCACGCCTTCAATTAACTTGGCCATGGTATAGGTTTTACCCGTACCGGTAGCCCCCAACAGAACCTGTGCCCAGTCGCCGTTATTGACGCCCTGCACCAACGATTGAATGGCTGCCGGCTGATCGCCCATTGGTTCAAAAGGTGCTTCAACCTTAAAAGGAGTCATATTACCTTCGTAATTACGATGAATATGTGGATGTGCCATATTATTACCTTCTTCACGCATGAGGCGTTCTGCTTCGGCCTGAGCCATGGCAGCTTCTTCCGCTCTCACCTTTTCGATATGCTCTTGCAAACGTTGCTTTTCCAATTCATTCATTTCCGTGCGTTTACCGTCAGCTTCTTGAATGGGTGTATCCACACCTTCCAAGACTTCAATCAATAAGGCTACGGCTTTTTTATCAAGCCCTTCTTTATTGGCAATCTCAGTTGGTAAAATCCACTCTTCCGGCGTAAAATGTTCGATGCGATCATTCAATTGATTCCAATTTTGAAGCATCAAGCGTGTCACCGGACGATACATTTCATTGCCGATGTAAGCCAATAAATCGCCTAATGTATCCAGCGCTTCGGATGGTGCGCCGAAATGATTAGCTATATTTTCAGCCCGTGCATAAGCTACCAACTCAGCACGGCTCATTTGATTATTCATTCGTACTCATTCCTTTATCAAACAAGGCATTGGCAAATTCTTTCGCATTGAATGGTTTTAAGTCATCAATTTTTTCACCGATGCCAATCCAACGAACGGGAACCCCCAGTTCTTCTTTAATGGAAATTACGACGCCCCCTTTGGCGGTGCCGTCTAATTTAGTCACAATAATACCGGTAATCGGTACAGCCTGGCCGAATAATTTAGCTTGGCTAACCGCATTCTGACCGGTGGTGCCGTCCAAAATCAATAGGGTTTGATGCGGCGCTCCCGGAACCTGACGGTCTGCTACGCGGCCGATTTTCTTCAATTCTTCCATCAAGTTGGTTTTTGTGTGCAAACGGCCGGCTGTATCGATAATCACAATATCTGCATTACGTGCTTTCGCCGATGCCAAGGCATCGTATACGACAGCGGCCGGATCGGCCCCTTCCTGATGTTTTACGATAGGCACATCGGCTCGTTCCGCCCAGATAGTGAGCTGTTCGGAAGCGGCTGCACGGAACGTATCGGCTGC
>NZ_HF986209.1:20163-24762 GCF_000431435.1 Veillonella sp. CAG:933 | reverse complement strand
CTGCCGCCAACACCACCTTTTTGCCGGCTTCTTTATAATAATGAGCCAGTTTGGCAATAGTCGTTGTTTTACCTACCCCATTAACGCCCACTACCAAAATAACTTCCGGCGAATGCATTTCCAAAGTTTCTTCCTGTTCTTCCAGTAACTTCGTAATGTATTCTTCAATGTAGTTCATCACTTCATTGGTATGATTGATTTTGCCTTCCGTAACACCGCGACGAATTTCTTTCATCAAAAGTTCCGTCGTCTTACTGCCCAGGTCGGCGGTAATCATGGCGACCTCCAAATCATCCAAGAAGTCGTCGTCAATCTTGGCATAGCCGATAATGACCGTTTCAATGGCTTCGGTAAACTTCTTTTTCGTATTTTCTAAGGCATCGCCGAAACCAAGAAATTTCTTGGTTTTATTCCAAAAACTCATTACATATCCTCCTCTATTTCATCAAAGGCTACTGTTAACAATCGGGAAACACCTCGTTCCACCATGGTAACACCTTGTAATACCAAGGCCGCCTCCATAGTTCGTTTACGATGCGATACAACAATAAACTGCGTATCGTCACCCAGTCGTTGTAAATAGCTGCCAAAACGTTCTACATTGGCTTCGTCCAACGCCGCGTCCACTTCATCGAGCACACAGAACGGTGCCGGTCTGTAATCCAAGAAGGAGAACAGCAAGGCTATAACTGTAAGGGCCCGCTCACCACCGGACAACAGCGTTAACTGTTGGCGTTTTTTACCGGGTGGTTGAATATAAAAATCAATGCCGCTGGTCAAAATATTATCCGGATCGGTGAGCACTATCTGAGCTGTGCCGCCGCCGAACAACTTGCTGAACACGGCCTGAAAACGATCGCCCACCACTTCAAGGACTTCGCCGAGCTGTAAGGCCATCGCTTTATCAATCTCTGCAATAACCGCTTCCAACTGAGCCTTAGCCTGTTCCAAATCGGATTGCTGCGTTTCATAAAAAGCCTGTTTCGTCTGCGCCGCTTCATATTCAGCTACCGCTTCCGGGTTAACCGCCCCTAAGGCTTCCAGTTCAGCACTCAACTTACCTTCTTCGAGACGCCAATCCGCTACAGCCCCTTCCGGCTGTAAAGCCTGTGCTTCTTCTCGTGAAAAACCGAGTTCGGCGATTTTTTGTAAAGCCTGTTCGCTATTCATTTCATATTTTGCCAGCTGACCTTCCATCTGCACCAAACGCTGTTGAACCCTTTTTTGACGAGTATCCAAAGTTTCGCGCTCCGTGGAATAATCAGCTAACGTTCGCTGCTGTTCACTATGTGATTCATACAGCGCGTCGCGCTGCTTGGCTAATTCCGCCGTCGCCTTAGCTTGGGCTTCATAAGCATGCTCCAAATCACTCAATTTCTGTGGTAATTCAGTATTTACCTGTTGTTCACGAACATCCAGCTGCATTTGTAACGGCTTCATACGCGCTACATTTTGCTCGATAGCGCTTTGCCAATCATTGATTTGCTGTTCACCGTAACTTTGTTGCTGCTTTAATTGTTCATAGTGCAAACGTGCATCTTGACGCACCTGACCGACTTCGTCCTGCGCTTTTTGACAGCGCTCCAATTCAGCCAGGGTCACCGAATGACCGCCATCAGCCTGAATATTTTCATTCAAAGTCTTAAGAGCACTTTCCGCTTGTGCCAATGTCATCGTAACACGAGCCTGTTCACCGGTCAAACGGTCCTGCTCCGCCAAATTGTTTTGCAGCACCTGTTCCTTGCGCAACTTTCGTTCCCGCGTTGTTTTTAAAATGGATTCCGCCGTCAAAAGCAAGGTATGCTGCTCATCCCAACTATTTTGTTTCGCTGCCAACTGTTCACTTAATTCTTCAAACTGTTTTTCGTAGTCAGCGGCAGCTTGTTGTTTTTTAACTAACTCTGCTTGTAATACCTGCAATTTGGTATTTAACAGGCCCATCTCTTCTTTTTGAGCCATAACGGAGGCTTTACGCCGTTTGGTCACACCACCGGCTAAAGAACCGCCCGGTTGGAATTGTTCGCCTCCCAGTGTCACTAAACGAAGCTGTTGCTTATATTTTTTCTGTAGAGCAATAGCCTGCTCCATCGTTTCCACTACGAGAGTACGCCCCAACAAGTAGGTGAAAACACCACGATACGTTTCATCAAAAGTAATACAATCTACGGCCCGCCCCAATACGCCCGATTCATTGAGAGCCGGTGTATTAATGGCCTGACCGTGCACCGTTTCTAACGGTAAAAAAGTAACGCGACCGCCTTGAGTCCGTTTTAAATAGGCAATACAATCAGCGGCAGCTCGCGAGGTACGCGATACTACATGGTTAATACTGCCCCCTAAGGCAATATCGAGAGCCGTGGCAAATTCCGGCTTTACCGTAAACAAATCACCGATAGCCCCCAGTAAGTCCTGCTGCCACGGCTCCTTAGCGGCCAGGGCGTTACGCGTACCGTCTGCATAACCTTCATGCTGTTCAGCCCACTGCGCCAAGAGTTGTAAACGTCCTTCCATGCGTTGTTCTTCACGGCGGCCGGTTTGAACGTCCCGTTCCAACTGTTGACGAAGTTTTCGTAATTCCCCTAATTTTTGCTGCTCTTGGTCCCGTTCGGCGCGATTAGCTTCCTGCTGCTCTTGCAACGTCTGCTGCTTCGCTAAAGCTTCCGCTTCTTCGGCCCCCACCGTTTGCAATTCTTCTGTCAAAGTGGTTACCAGTTCGCCTGTTTTGGTAAGTTCGCCGTTTAAAGTTTGTAATTCTACGCGGAATTTTTCCACTTGACCGACTAACTGTAATTGTTCATCATGGCGTGCAGCCACCGCTTTTTGCGCCGTTTGGAACTCACCTTGAATGCGCTGCAATTCTTGACGAGCCGCTTCATACGCTTGCTCAGCCGTCTGCAAAGCCGCTTCTTTGGCCGTCAATTCACCGGCACCGTCGGCCAACAGTTTCTGATGGACCAACACTTTTTGCTTGTCACCGGCGATAGTCGCTTCTATTTCATGAATACGATCACGCAATTCCTGCAGTTCTTTGTCCGCATTCCGCAATTGCTCGGCCAGCACATTTTTTTCCCCTTCGAGCCGGGCTTCTTCTTTTTGAGCTTTCGCATATAATTCTTCTTGTTGCCGCAAAGCTTGCTGTTGTTCCTCGGATTTTAACTTTAACTGCTGTTCCCGTGCACCTAAACCGGCCAGTTCCGTATTGATTTCTATTTCTTCCTGCTGCAACGCAATCTTTTCATTTTCCTGTTTTGTGAATAAACGATCCGCCACTTTATAATCGTGAAAAGCCAACGCTCCGTCATAGAGGCGTTTCTTTTGACTTAATTCGGCATGAGCCTGTGTCTTGGCCGCCTTCTCTCGGAGCGGTTCCATTTGCTCTTCCAAATTCGCCATCAAATCGGCCACCCGTTCCATGTTGCGGTCCGTCTGCCCCATGCGGCGCAATGACTCATCTTTATTCATTTTAAAACGGGAAATACCGGCCACTTCTTCAAAAATAAGGCGGCGATCTTCCGGTTTGCTGTTTAAAATAGCATCTACCCGATTCTGCCCGATAATGGCCATGGAATCGCGTCCTAAGCCTGTATCAGCCAATAAAGCCTGAATATCCTTCAAGCGACAAGCTTTTTTATTGATAAAAAAATCACTTTCACCGCTACGGTAGATACGACGCGTCAAGGCAACTTCCGCTAAATCGGGATGTAAACGTTTGTCGCTGTTATCGAACACCAAGGTTACTTCCGCGGTGCTCATGGGACGACGCTTTTCCGTACCGGCAAAAATTATATCTTCCGCTTTTTGACCACGTAAATGGCGCACATTGGATTCGCCCAGCACCCAACGCATGGCATCGGTAATATTACTTTTGCCGCTCCCGTTAGGACCTACGATAGCCGTCATGCCGGGTGAAAATTTTACAATTGTTTTGTCCGCAAAGGATTTAAATCCTTTTAACTCTAATCGTAAGAGTTGCATGCAAACCACCTTTCCGTGTGTCTTAAGTCACTTTAAATATATCTAATAACGTACCTTTTATTATATCACATTATACCTAAAATTATCGATAAAAAGTAGAACATTATCCGAAAATTTGTTTGTCTTTATTCCGAACATAGCTTTCGCTTTTTTAGAGCCCTGTTCATACCATTGCCAAGTGCAGTCTGTATAGCATTCTGCCAAATATTTCATATTCCGTTGCTTTTCGCCACGCACTTTTGATGTAAGTTGACGCGGATACAGGACGGTCACCGAATGCATTGGTAAGCCCGCCGCTCTATGGTCCCGTAAGACTTTTAAAAATCGCTGTAACCACTGATAATTCGTCACCAGTTCCCCCATGGCCGGTTCGTAAGGACCGCCTACTAAACCGATACCTGCATCCAATTCCGGCGTACTCTGCAGTCCCGTACGAATCACCGTGATATGATGCTCTTCAAAATACTCTTTTAAAAAGGCACTATACGTTACCGCTTCCGCCACCGTTAGCGGCGTGTAGCGACCGGCTCTCACATCATCGGCCAGCTCCGTATCTTCAATGACTAGAACCGGATAAATGCGCACAAAATCAGGCATCAACTCAGCCACGGCTACCGCCGTAGT
>NZ_HF986209.1:11772-20142 GCF_000431435.1 Veillonella sp. CAG:933 | reverse complement strand
CTACCGCCGTATTCACTAACGTATGCCAGTTTTCACCGGGTAACCCCGGTAATAGCTGAATACCAACGGTAAAACCATGTTCTTGCAATCGCTGAACGGCTCCCACAACCTCTGCCGACGAATGACCTCGTTTAGCTCTCGTTAAAATCGTGTCGTCCATGGACTGCACACCAATCTCAACGGTGTTCACACCATAGGCTTTTAACAGTGCTATCTCCGTCTCGCCAAGCGCATCAGGACGAGTGGAACAACGTATGGCATCAATCTCACCGTTTTGCAAGGCCTCATAGGCCGGTTCCAACAAAGAGCGTTGTAAGTCTTCCGGCAACGCGGAAAAACTACCGCCATAGAAGGCCACTTCCCAATATTTTTCATGCCGCTCGTTGTCGATATATTCGTCTATGGTAGCTTTCACATCAACCTCAGAAGCTCTTGCTCCGCCGGCGGCAATGCGATGCTGATTACAAAATACACATTGCTGCGGACAGCCTGCATGGGGTATGTAAAAAGGAATCAAACCGTGAGGCTTATCGTTAGCTATGCTGTTATTTTTGTGTTGGTTCATTTTTACCTACCTCATTTTTGTTAAAAATTTCTACCACTATACATTATATCAGAATATGAAAAAGGAGCGGATTAGCCGCTCCTCTATTTACCATATACCTGAATTAATCCTGCGTCAATCGACAAGCATTTTTGCCGATTAAATAATCAAGTGTAACTTGAGCCGCATTTTGTTCAGCTTCTTTTTTACTTTTACCGGTACCGGAACCATAGGCCTTGCCTTCAATCCGCACTTCCATGCAGAAAATCTTATCATGGTCGGGTCCCGATTCACTGAGCAAGGTATAGACGATTTGTTTCTCGCCTTCCTGCTGCACATATTCTTGCAACATAGTCTTATAATCCTTGCCGAGCTTACCGTCTTTCGCTTTTTCCAAATATCCTTGCAAATGACTCAATACGAACTGTGCCGTTACTTCATAGGAAGTATTTACATATAAAGCACCGATAACGGCTTCAAAGGTGTCCGCTAAAATCGACGCCCGTTCCCGACCGCCCGAAGTCGCTTCGCCTCGCCCAAGCAATAAATAATTACCAAAATGTAATTTGGAACTACATGTGGCCAACGAGGTTTCGCAAACAGTGGCTGCCTTTATTTTTGTCAGTTCACCCTCAGTCATTTGAGGATATGTTTTAAACAGATACTCACCGATGATTAAGTCCAAAACGGCATCGCCCAGAAATTCCAGACGTTCGTTGTGCTTAACGCGAGCTGCTCTATTTTCATTTGCATAAGACGTATGCGTAAACGCTCTGTCGAGCAAATTAATATCTGTCAAAGGGATACGCAAACGCGCCACAAGCTCTCGAAGCGCTGCTTCGCGAGCTTGGTGCGAGATTGTCTTATGAGTCTTACGGCCCTTCAATTAGTCCTCGTAACGACGAACGAGTAATGTTGCATTATGACCGCCAAAACCGAAGGAATTGGATAATGCGCAATTCACTTTCAATTCACGAGCCCCTTCTTTAACATAGTCCAAATCGAGTTCAGGATCCGGATTAGTCAAGTTGATGGTTGGGTGAATTTTACCGGTTTCAATCGCCATAGCCATAACGATGGCTTCAATAGCACCGGCTGCGCCCAATAAATGGCCTGTCATGGATTTAGTCGAGTTAACTGCCAAGGATTTAGCATGGTCACCGAATAATTCCTTAATAGCCATAGTTTCGTTTTTGTCGTTAAGACCTGTGGAAGTACCATGAGCATTGATGTAGTTAATTTCACTAGGATCGATGCCTGCATCTTTAATGGCCAATTCCATACATTTACGAGCTTGTAAACCGCCCGGAGCCGGAGCTGTAATGTGGTAAGCATCACCATTGCTGCCGTAACCGATTACTTCAGCGTAGATATGAGCACCACGCGCTTTAGCATGTTCTAATTCTTCAAGCACAACGATACCGGCGCCTTCACCCATAACGAAACCGTCACGATCGGCGTCAAATGGACGGGATGCTTTTTCAGGTTCATCATTGCGGGTAGACATAGCTTTCATAGCTGCGAAACCGGCCACTGCTGCTGGAGATACAGCTGCTTCAGTACCGCCGGCAAACATAATGTCTGCGTCACCGCGAGCTACGATGCGGAATGCATCACCAATGGAATTTGTACCGGATGCACAAGCCGTAATATCCGTAATAGCCGGACCACGAAGACCGAGTTCGATGGACACACGGCCGGATACCATGTTGGCAATCATCATAGGTACTGCAAAAGGACTTACACGATTAGGTCCTTTCTGGAATAATGTAACATAAACATCGTGGATGGAGTCAATCCCACCGATACCGGTACCAACTACAGTACCGCAACGGTCGCGATCTTCTTTATCCAAATCGAGATTGGAATCGCGTAAAGCAAGAACTGCTGCGGCGATTGCAAATTGAGAGGAGCGGTCCATACGACGAGACTCTTTCTTCTCTACACCATACTGCGTAATATCAAAATCCTTAACTTCACCGGCAATGCGGGTAGCATATTCAGAAGCATCAAAATGAGTAATCGGGCCAATCCCGGATTTACCCGCCAATAAAGCTTCATAAAAAGCATCTTTACCGATACCTACAGGCGTTACAGCCCCTAAACCGGTAATAACAACACGTTTTTCCAATTATTTCACCTCACATGTAAACTATGCATTGAAATACATTAATCAATCTGAGATACTTCCGCTAACAAACGACGGAAAATCTCCTTAACCGGCAAAATCTCATCTACTTTGCGCATATTATTGCCGGAGAATACCAAACCGGTTTCCACATCACCTTGCTGTGCCCGTTCTAAGGCTTTAATCAAGCAAAATTTGTGAGAACAATGCTTTAAGCAACGGTCACATTCAGTTGGTGGCGGTACAGTACCGTCCAATACAGAAGCAGCGAATTTGTTACGAATCGCCTGCCCCGGCAATCCTACCGGACTCTCTATCAATACAACATCTTCAGGCGCTTTAGCACGTAAGTACATTTTTTTAAGCTCATCCGATGCATTGCATTCTTCACTAGCTGCAAAACGACTACCCATTTGTACGCCGTTTGCTCCTAATTTCATCATTTCGACAATGTCTTTCCCGTCGAGAACGCCACCCGCTCCTATTACCGGGATATTTTTAACGGCCTTCAACACCTCCGGTACAATCTCACGCGATGAGCGATTTGTACCTAAATGACCGCCGGCTTCACTGCCTTCAACGATGACAGCGGCCGCACCCAAGCCTTCAGAAATACGAGCCAATTTCCCGGAGGACACAATCGGAACAATGGGAGTACCCGATTCTTTCCCCATACCAAACATATCACGAGAAAAACCTGCACCGGCTACAACGAGGTCAATACCTTCTTCAATAGCCGTTCGCACTAGGCCAGCAAACTCGGAAGCTGCTACCATTGCATTTATACCAATAATACCCGTAGGTGATAATTTTCGAGCTAATTTAATTTCATAACGTAATTCATCAAATGGCATACCGGAGGCCGCAATTAGACCGATGCCACCTTCATTAGCTACAGCTGCTGCAAGACGAGCCGTAGACAATCTGATTGCCATGCCGCCTTGAATGATTGGCACCTTTGCTACCAGATTTCCGATGCGAAGTTCAGGGAGCTTCACTATAAATTCCTCCTGTTACGTATACCGACTAGGAGGCGTTGCCGCCTCCTACCGGTGCACAAGTAAGTCTTACGCTTCTTTGATAGAATCGATGTATTCTACCGTATCTTTCACTGTTTTAATTTTTTCAGCTACATCATCAGGAATTTCAACATTGAATTCTTCTTCGAAAGCCATGATCAATTCAACGATGTCTAAGGAGTCAGCTCCTAAGTCGTCAATGAATGTAGAATCAATCTTAACTTCAGCTTCGTCAACGCCTAACTGTTCCACAACGATCGCTTTAACTTTATCAAACGTGGTCATTGTGATTTCACCTCCTTTCATTGTTTGCTCTATATATATTAGCTACATTACCATGCCGCCGTCAACATTAATGACTTGACCCGTAATATAACTCGACATATCGCTGACTAGGAAAGCAGCTACAGCAGCTACTTCATCCGGCTCTGCCATACGGCCCAACGGAATCGTGTGAACCATGGCGTCTTTCACTTTATCAGGTAAAACATCCGTCATGTCGGTGTGAATAAAACCCGGTGCAATCGCATTCACGGTAATACCGCGGGATGCCAATTCTTTAGCACAAGTTTTAGTAAAACCGATTACGCCGGCTTTTGAGGCACTATAGTTGGCCTGGCCTGCATTACCGGTCACACCTACAACCGATGTCATATTAACAATTTTACCGCTGCGCTGTTTCATCATAATTTTGGAAACCGCTTTGGTCATCAGATAAACACCTTTCAAGTTGATGTTGATAACATCATCCCAATCGCTGTCTTTCATACGCATGAGCAAACCGTCACGGGTAATGCCGGCGTTATTTACTAAAATATCGATGCGACCGAAAGTTGTGTGCGCTTCGTCAACCATAGCCGCTACTTCTTCGGCATTGCCTACATTAGCTTTAATTTTGATAGCCTTGCGGCCCATAGCCAAAATAGCATCTACGGTTTCTTGCGCAGCCCCTTCGCTGCCGCTGTAATTCACTACTACGTCGGCACCCTGTTTAGCCATTAACAAAGCAATGGCACGGCCAATACCACGAGAGGCACCGGTAACTAAAGCAACTTTATCTGTTAACTGCATTTTATCGAACCCCTTCTAAAAATTCAATAGTTTTCCCTAAGGAATCTACATCTTCTACATTAGCCAATTGCATTTCTTTGTTAATTTTTTTGGTAAAACCGGTCAAAACTTTGCCCGGACCTACTTCTACGAAGTTGCCTACGCCATAATTAATCATGGTAGCTACGCAATCTTCCCAAAGAACAGGATGAGCCGCCTGGATAACGAGGGATTCTTTAATAGCGTTCGCATCGGTCAAAATTTCACCGGTTACGTTAACTACTACCGGAATCTTGGCATCGTTAACAGTTACTTTGTCCAATTCGTCTTTCAAACGGGCCGCAGCCGGTTCCATCAAACGGCTGTGGAACGGAGCACTTACCGGTAACATAACGGCACGTTTCGCGCCGGCTGCTTTCATTTCTTCAGCAGCTTTTTCTACGGCAACCGTAGCACCGGCAATTACGATTTGACCCGGGCAGTTGAAGTTTACTGCCTGAACGGAACCGACTTCTTTGTCGATTTTTTCACAAATCGCCACTACTTCTTCACGAGGTAAAGCCAAGATAGCCGCCATGGCACCTTCACCCAATGGAACAGCATCCTGCATGAATTCACCGCGTTTATGAACGAGGTAAACAGCATCTTTAAAATCAAGTACGCCGGCTGCCACTAGAGCGCTGTATTCGCCCAAGCTGTGACCGCCCACGATATCAGGAGTAAAGCCCTTTTCTTTCAATACTTCATAACAAGCAACGCTGGCTGTTAAAATAGCCGGTTGTGTGTTAGCCGTTTTAACCAATTCGGTATCAGGACCTTCAAAGCAAAGCTTCGTAATGGAGTAGCCCAATGCTTCATCAGCTTCAGCAAAACGCTGTTTTACAATGTCATAGGCATTATATAAATCTTGAAGCATACCTACTTTTTGAGAACCTTGGCCAGGAAATACAAATGCTGTTTTCACTAGTAACGCCTCCTGTATTATTTAATGATCTTTTGTAAGCCGCCGATTACGGTTTCGGTTTCGGCCATAATATCGCGAATGATTTGAGCACAAGGTTTTACATCCTGTAACATACCGGAAATCTGCCCAATCATAACGGAACCGTTTTTAACGTCCCCTTCAATAGCCGCTTTGCGAAGTGCACCGGCACCCAAAGCTTCCAATTCTTCTTTAGGAGCACCGCTGAATTCCAATTCCTGGTACTGATGGGATAATAAGTTTTCTAAAATACGAACCGGATGACCTGTCGTAAGACCAGTCATAACGGTGGAACGGTCTTTTGCCTTTAATACGGCTTCTTTATAGTTAGCATGAGCAATACATTCTTCGGATAATACAAAACGTGTGCCCATTTGTACCGCACTGGCGCCCAAAGCGAAGGCTGCAGCCGCACCGCGACCGTCAGCAATACCGCCGGCAGCGATAACCGGTACGTTTACAGCGTCAGCAATCTGAGGAATTAAGCACATAGTTGTGATTTCCCCTACGTGACCGCCCGATTCGGTACCTTCCGCAACTACCGCATCAATACCGCCGCGCAACAAACGTTTAGCGAGCAATACGGAAGCTACTACAGGAATAACTTTAGTACCGATTTCTTTTAATGCAGGCACGTATGTACTCGGATTACCGGCACCGGTTGTAATTACCGGAACGCGTTCTTCCAAGACAACTTGCATAACTTCTTTAACAAACGGCGACATCAACATGATGTTACAACCGAAAGGTTTATTGGTACGTTCTTTTAATTTATGAATTTCATTACGGAATACGTCCGGTGGCATATGTCCGGCACCGATAATACCGAGACCGCCCCCTTCGGACACAGCCGCAGCAAGTTCAGCGGTACCAAGCCAAGCCATACCACCTTGGAATATAGGATACTCAATCCCTAACAAATCGCAAATATCAGTCTTAATCATGATGGTTGTCCTCCTTAGTACCATTTCATTACCAAGCCGGCCCAAGTTAATCCGGCTCCGAAGCCGGAAAAGGCGACTGTATGATCTCGTTCAACAAAGCCGGATCTCACTGCTTCATCTAAAGCAATAGCTACCGAAGCGGCCGATGTATTGCCGTATTTCGGCAAATTAACAAACACTTTCTCTGCCGGCATTTTCAACCGGTGTGCTGCGGAATCGATAATCCGTGTATTGGCTTGATGAGGAATGAAACGATCTAAATCTTCTAACTGTAAACCGGCTTTTTCTAACGCGTTAAGCACGGTGCGTCCCATGATTTTAACCGCGAATTTATAAACTTCGGCGCCATCCATGTGAACATAGGTCAAGCCTTCTTCGATACGTTTATCGTTAGGCACCATCGCCGTACCGCTGGATGGAATGCAAATTGCCATACCGCTGGCACCGTTGGCACCCATATCCATACCCAACATGCCATAGCCTTCAGGTACAGATGACACTACTGCTGCGCCGGCGCCATCGCCGAACAGGATACAAGTACTGCGATCCTTCCAGTTAAGCACGCGGGACATAACTTCTACACCGATTACAAGCACATTTTTGAAGAAGTTATTATTCACATAACTGCCGGCCGTAATCAATCCATATACAAAGCCGGAGCAAGCAGCGCCTAAATCAAAAGCGGCCGCATTAGTAGCTCCTAAATTAGCTTGTACTAAACAAGCTGTGGAAGGAACCGACATATCACCGGTTAAAGTTGCTAAAATGATACAATCAATATCTTCCGCCTTCAAGCCGGCTGCGTCCAAGGCACGTTTAGCCGCTTCCGTTGCCATATCGGAAGCATTCATGCCTTCCGGAGCAACGCGGCGCTCTTCAATGCCGGTGCGTTCACGAATCCATTGGTCATTCGTGTCTACGATTTTTTCCAAATCAGCGTTGGTTACGATATTATCCGGTACAAAACTTCCGGTACCGATGATACCTACCGGTTTAGTCCACATCGTCATATTTGATAGCTCCTTCTTCTTCTATACTGTGTTGAATGTTTTCAATAATCTTACGATCAACTATATCGCCGGCAATTTTAATAGCTGTCAAAATTTCTTTAGCCTTGGAACTGCCATGCGAAATCATGAATACGCCGTTTACGCCCAATAATGGTGCGCCGCCGTTTTCCGTATGGTCAAGGCGTTTACGAATCTTCTTGAACACCGGATAAATCAGGAATGCCCCCAGTTTGGCTAATATACCGCCATCCTTGATGCCTTCCTTAACAAGTTGCGTCATGACCCCTACAAGGCCTTCTGCCAACTTAAGAACTACATTGCCCGTAAAGCCGTCACATACAACAACATCAACCGTACCTTTAGGAATGTCACGACCTTCCACATTACCTTTAAAGTTAATGGTTTTAAGTTGTTCCAACAACGGATAGCTGCTTAAACACAATTCATTACCCTTAGTAGATTCTTCGCCGATATTCAACAAACCGACGGTAGGGTTTTCATGGCCAAACATAAGTCGTGCATATTCGGAGCCCATAATAGCCCCCTGCACCATATGTTTTGGCTTGCAATTCGCGTTAGCACCCGAATCAAGCATAACGGTAACACCCTGTGGTGTAGGAATCGGCGTGGCAATCATAGGTCTGTCAATCCCCTTGATACGTCCTAAGCCGAACAAAGCTGCCGCTACGGCTG
>NZ_HF986209.1:0-11759 GCF_000431435.1 Veillonella sp. CAG:933 | reverse complement strand
AAAGCTGCCGCTACGGCTGCCCCGGTACTGCCCGGCGCAATGACCGCATCGCATACTTTTTGTTTAACTAAACGCGTAGCGACAATGACCGATGCGTCTTTCTTCTTGCGCACAGCTGTGCCGGGATGTTCATTCATTTCAATTACTTCACTGGCATGGTGAATAATGAGTTGCGGATTTTTTTCCTGCCCGAATTCTTTTAATACTTCATAAATTCGTGCTTCGTCACCCACCAAAACTACTTCAATATTAGGGAAGGCTTTAACCGCATCAATTGCACCACGCACAATTTCAAACGGTGCAAAATCACCACCCATAGCATCTAATGCAATTTTCATATTTTACACCCTATTCTGAATGGGCTCCATTATGAATTTCGCCCGAAAGACTTCCTTAACTTTATCTTTGATTGTGACCCAAATAAAATACTTCTCACCTCGTTGTCGCATGACAGAGGCTTTGGCCACCAAATTACAATCTGCTTTAACAGGATTCTTATACTTTATATTGCCGACACCGGCTAATGAAGCGGGGATGCCCAGCACAGCCTTGGCTAATGAATCAGCCTGCGCATATAAATACTGAGGCTCCACATAGCCGCTGGAATCGGTCATGTCATCCGTCGTCCGCAATATACTCAGACCTTGTTCACCGGCGGTGAGATCTATAAGCTCACCAACCACTTCAATATGGCTGTGATTATTGCCACTTGGCGTCAGTCCGTCTACTCTGGATTTAATGCGCTCCCGTAATTCAGGAATGCCTAACTCCAATCGATCCAAACGAATCGTCGGCACACTGACATTAAAATAGATGGCCAACTCTTCGTCAGTAACGAAGGGCGTAGTATTCAGTTTTTGTTGCAATAACTGTTGTCGCTCTTGTTTTTTTATCCGACTCATGGTACCACCTTTTATGACCAAGTAATAATACTTCGTTACAATTATATGTCACAATGGCCATTTATGCAAGTAAAATTTATGAGCCCTAAAAATTCAACAAAAATTCAACAAAAATACGGCGATTATGTAGCCTCAGCTACTGAAAACTATTTTCAACTTCATTATAATAAAAACATGATCATAACTCAACCGTTGGGACCATATATTACAACAAAGTATCCCTATATATATTTTAACTATTAATTGCAGTAATGTGCAACCGAAAAAAGGAGAAGAACTATGACATCTATGAAAACAGCCTTAGGCTTAAACAACAACCAACGCCTCGAAAAAATGATTGAAATCAAGGACAGCTATTTAAGTGGTCAGTTAAGTTTAAAAGAAGCCCGTGCCCTGTTAAAAGATCACATCGGCACTTGCACACCGGACGAATTTGCTTACGGTGAGCAACAATTAAAAGGTTCTTACACAGACGAAGAAATCACCCACCGCATGGATGAACTTCTCGAATTATTCGACGGCATCCTTATTCGTGCCGAAAATACCTACCCGGAAAACCATCCGCTTTGGGTATATATGCAAGAAATCCAAGCAGGCCTCGCGGTTATGGATGAAGTAGACGCTTTATTAAAAGCACCTCATTTTATTAAAAATCCATGGCTCGGTATTTACGATAAATTAGCACAGTGGTCCCGCCATCTGTCCCGCAAACAAAACCAGCTCTACCCGGCTCTCGAAAAATACGGTTTTGACCGCCCTACCAAAATCATGTGGACCTTTGACGACAAAGTGCGTGATTTAATCAGCGAAAGCCGTCGCCTCTTACAAGCCGATGACACCACAAAATTCTTAGAACTCCAACCCAAAATGACCGATGCTTTCCGTGACTTGGCCGACAAAGAACAGGAAGTCCTCTTACCGACGGCGTATAAACTGGTGAAGGATGATGAATTCAGCCACATGAGCCGCGGCGACCACGAAATCGGCTTTGCCCTCATTACGCCGCCACCATTCTACGGTAATGTGACCGCCAACGGAACCGTCAACGATGCGCCCTCACTCTCAAACGACAACGAACAAAACTTCATGAGCGAATTAGCTGCTTTACTAGGTAAATACAATGTAGCTACAGCCCCATCCCCTGAAACAGAACTCGATGTAGCTACCGGAAAATTATCCCTTGAACGCATCAACCTACTCTTTAAACACATGCCGGTTGACCTTTCCTATGTGGACGAAAACGAACTGGTTAAATTCTACAGTGATACGAAACATCGTATTTTCCCTCGCAGTGCCAATGTTATCGGCCGTGAAGTACGCAACTGCCATCCTGCAAAGAGCGTTCATTTGGTAGAAGAAATTATTGAAAAATTCCGCTCCGGCGAACAAGATAAAGCTGAATTTTGGATTAATAAGCCGGAAGCGTTCATCTACATTCTTTACACCGCTGTGCGCGATGAAAAGGGTAACTTCAAAGGGGTTCTTGAAATGATGCAAGATTGCACACGTATCCGTAGTCTTGAAGGCTCTCGTACCCTCTTAACTTGGGACGATGAAGTTCACGGTAATAAAGAAGAATCAGAAACCGCTGCTGCCGATAGTGCCGCTACACCTATTACAAGCAGTACCGCTACGGCCGCTGCAGCTAACACCGCTACGACTGATACAAATTTTGCTGACAAGGATCAAAACAGCGAAACTTCAGCTACTATGGGGGACGAAATTACTGTCAAAGGCATTACCATCACTGGGGACACTCGTCTTTTTGACCTCTTCGATCAAGTACCTGGTCTCCGTCAACATATGCCGGAAATTAACAGCAATTTTGCTATGCTAAACACCGCTTTCGGCAAAATTATGGCTAAAAAAGCTACCATCGCCAAAGCAGCCGATCGTTCCGGCATGAGCCAAGCCGATTTGATGAATGCCATTGCTCAATATATTGAAAAACAGGCTTAAAATAGTATTAACTTAAAATTCTATTAATAAAAATAAGGAGATTGCAACCGTTACGGATTGCAATCTCCTTATTTTACTTTTTACCGGGTAAACGATTATAAGCCTCATGTAGCCAAGTTAAATGATCTTTTTCACGACGAATAGCGCGCTCTAAAATCAATGAATGACCAAAGTATCGCTCTTTAGGATTTGTCGTCCCGAACAACATCTGCCAACGAGATTCTAAATAGGTTAATTTTTCTTCGTGCCGCGCAATTTCTTCCTCAAATAAAGTCACCAATAAAGGCTGATCGGCGGAATCCATAAAATATACTTTCATGGCGAATTCGTCGCGTGTAGGTGGCAATGCATTCAATGATTCATTCAGCCATTCACCGAATACGGTGTTACCCGAATCGGTAATGGTATACTTCTTCTTCGTCAGTTTACTCCCTACAATCGCTTCATGACCGCTTATAAGCCCTTCCTGTTCCATCCGATTAAGCTCGGGATAAATCTGACTATGATTGGAGTACCAAAAATCTCCGATTTCCCCTTCAAACGCTTTTTTTATATCGTAACCGGCCATAGGCTCTTTTGACAATAAGCCTAAAATTACATAGCGCAATGTATTTTTTTGAGCCATGACAACTCACCTCTTTCAACAGTTCTTTAGTATCAAAATGACAGTTTCCAATGATTAAACTGTCAGTCCATATTTATCGCTTGACTTTTCCTATTACTAAGTATAACATACTAAGTGTAAATAAACATGTATTTATTTACATGTTGTTATTTTAATATTAAAACATCAATCAGTCACTTAATCACATGTTAATATGTAGGAGGTTATCACTATGGAATTCAAAGAATTAGACGACTTTTTAGGCACTCATTTTATTTACACTTATGATAACGGCTGGGAATATGAATGGTATGCCAAAAATGATCACACCGTAGATTATCGTATTCACGGCGGCATGGTAGCCGGCCGTTGGGTAACCGATCAAGAAGCCAATATTGTTAAATTAACAGACGGCGTTTTCAAAGTAACCTGGACCGAACCTACCGGTACCGATGTAGCCCTCGACTTTATGCCTAATGAAAAAATCATGCATAGCACAATTTTCTTCCCTAAATGGGTAGAAGATCATCCGGAAATCACCGTTTGCTATCAAAATGAACACATTGACTTAATGCATGAATCCCGTGAAAAATACGAAACATATCCTAAATTGTTAGTTCCTGAATTTGCTACCATTACTTACATAAGAAAAGCCGGCCAAAATAATGAAGAAGTCATTGCCGAAGCACCTTATAAAGGCATGACCGACGATATTCGTGAAGGTCGTTATTTTGATAAAGACTATAAACGCATTAAGAAATAAGCATGTATGATGCAATTAAGTCCCTATCCCCCTATAATATATAAGTAAAATATTTTAGAGGCTTTTCAAAAATAATATGTAATTTACTAAAAAAGGTGATACTATGAAATTACAACTGAAAGCCTATTTGGCCGTTTCACTATTGACGACCGGGCTTATCCTCTTCCCTTTAACTAATGACAAGGCCGCTACAAGCAATGCAGCCAATACGGTGCCAACTATGACAACAACAGCAAACAGTACTCAAAACGACTATATTGCCCCCACCTATCAGGACATCTTAGTCGCTAACGTACCGACATATAACAATCAAACCAAAGCCTTGCGATTAAATATATACAAACCGCAAAATACAACCGAACCGGTTCCTGTTTTAGTCTTTGTACATGGCGGCGGATGGGCTACGGGAACCTATGCGGAACCGACAGCTAATGATACTGCAAACAGCACCGTAAACAATACGCCTACTTCGATGAGCAATCTGCCACCGAATACCTACGGCGATGCTACAGGTCAACTTATGGCTAATGACAACCGTTCATCCTTGGAAGTTTTCAAAGAAGTAGTTCGCCACGGAATTGCCCTAGTTTCAGTAGACTATCGCTTAAATTCCGAAGCCGCCTATCCGGATCAAATTTATGATGTAAAAGGTGCCGTACGCTTCATTCGCGCTCACGCTAAAGAATACAACATCGATCCTAATCGCATTGCTATCAGCGGCACCTCGGCGGGCGCTCATTTAGCGCTTCTTTTGGCTACCACCAATAACAATCCTGCCTATGAAGGCAATGTGGGCGGCAACACCGAATACTCTAGTGCCGTTTCGGCTGTCATCGATTATTACGGCCCTACGGACTTGTTGACCATGGCGCCCGAAATGAACCCGGCCCTACAATCGACTGCCAAAGCGGCCAAAACTCACGATGCTCCGGATGCCAATGAATCTATTCTTTTAGGCTTCAATAAACCGGGCCAAGGTGTTGGTGTATTACGACAGCTTTACGAAACACATAACACACAATCTCCGGATTGGCATTATGTTGAATTAGCTCTAAACGGTAGTCCCGTTTATCAGGTAACACCACAGACCCCGCCAATGTTCATTGCTCACGGCGGTCGTGATACATTGGTACCGATTGCCCAAAGCTATCGCTTACGGGATGCTTTAAATTCAAATGGTGTGGAAAATTTATTCATTTCCAATTCCGAGGCACCACACGGTAACCAAGGTCAATTGGTAAACGAAACTATGGTCAAATGGATTGTCGATAAATTAAACGCGCAACCAATAACTCAATCAAACACTAAATAATGTGTTAAATGCAACAACTCCTTCTATGTACTGTGCTATACTAAGCCTATAGATAGTCATCATAAAAGGAGTTGTTTTATTATGTGTGCCAAAAGAGTCAATCAAAACATAGATAAAAATACTGCCAATACTATTGCAGAAACAAGTGCAACACCGGTTGTGGAAAGCATGCCCTTTCCCCCATTATTACCCTCCAATGCTACGGTTATGATGATGGGTACCTTTCCACCGGCCGCCGATAAACGGGCCATGCAATTCCATTACCCAAACTTTCAAAACGACATGTGGCGTGTGTACGGCATGATTTTCTTTAATGATCCGGACCACTTCCGTAAAGGTGAAGAAAAAGCCTTCGATGCCGATAAAATCAAAGCATTTTTAGCCGAAAGAGGTATCGCTTCCTGCCCTACTGTATGGCAAGCTATTCGCGAGCACGGCAATGCGTCGGATGCTTTCTTAAAAGTAGTAAAACCGGTGCCGATTGAAGAAGTCTTAGGCAAACTACCGAATTGCAAACATATCGGCACCACCGGCGGCAAAGCGACGGAAGTCTTACTCAGCCTATTACCTGAAAAAACAAAACTTCCTAAAACCGGTGAAACCATTACCGTTACCTTTGGGACAAGAACCGTTACCATAACACGTTTGCCATCCACCTCCCGCGCCTATCCGTTAAGCCTTGCTAAAAAAGCGGCAGCCTATGAAGCTTTTTTCCATGAAATGGGATTGTTGAAATAGCCCACCTTGTGTGAATTATAACTAAAAAAATATAAACAGTTAACGACAAAAAACGAGCGGAAAAATCCGCTCGTTTCTCTTTTAATAGCATTATATTATTGCAATCAAAGCCCCGTTTCTAACGCAACAAAGAACCGCCCACAACCATCTGCTGGGCTTCGTTGGTGCCTTCATAAATCTGGGTAACTTTGGCATTACGCATTAAACGGGCTACCGGATAATCTTCAGAGAAACCGTAGCCGCCAAAAAGCTGTACTGCCGCCGTAGTCACTTCCATGGCAATATCACTGCAGAACTTTTTAGCCATAGAAGCAGAAATTGTATACGGTCTACCTTCCGCTTTATCTTGGCCGGCATTGTGAAGCATCAGATTAGCTGCTTCTACTTTTATTGCCATATCGGCTAATTTAAACTGTGTATTCTGGAATTTACTGAGCGGTTTACCAAACTGAACGCGTTCTTTCGTATACTCAATAGCATGAGCTAATGCAGCTTCCGCAAGGCCCGTAGCCTGAGCAGCTACGCCGATACGACTACTGTCAAGGGCATACATAGCAATCTTATAGCCTTCCCCTTCATTCCCCAACAAATTAGCTGCCGGAACTTTTACATCTTTAAAAGTAAGACCGGAACAAGTGGATGTGTGAAGGCCCATCATAGGATCTCGTTTTTCTACCGTAAACCCTTCCATATCAGGCGTTACGATAAAAGCCGAAATACCTTTGGCACTGGCTTCCGCATCGGTTTTGGCAAACACGATATACATGCCTGCTTCGCCGGAGTTGGTGATATACATTTTTTCACCGTTTAAAATGTAAAAATCACCATCTTTTACAGCCATAGTCTGTACGCCCGATGCATCAGTGCCTGCTTCTTTTTCAGTCAATGCAAAGGCGCCCAAGATACTGCCTGCAACAAGGGGTTTCAAAAATTTTTCTTTTTGTTCATCAGTACCATATCGCAATAATGGCTCACAACAAAGCCCCATGCAAACGGACAGAGTAATGGCAAGACCATCATCAAATTTAGCGAGCTCTTTTAAAGCCACCATATAGCTGATATAATCTTCGCCTAAGCCGCCATACTCTTTAGACCAAGCAATTTTAGGCAAGCCTAAAGCCATTACCTTATCTACCAATTGACGATCGAAAATCTGCGCTTTATCCCGTTCAATCACGGTAGGTTCCACAAATTCACGACAAAATTCATTTACTTTTTCCTGCCAAGCTTTTTGATTCGCTGTTAACGGATGCATAGTAACCTCCTTATGCCTCTTCTTATTAAAAACCTATTCGTAGCGCCTAATGCTCATACCGACAGCCATATATATTAAAATACTAATTTCAGTCCGTTTTATCTAACGGTTATCATCCAAATATTGCTGTCTATATCAACACTAATACAATTAACATACTATGCCTTTAATAAGACATTTCACTGCTACTATAGCACAATTAAACTATATCGTCCACAAATCAAATATCCGGACATAGCAAAAGCGCGGCTATCCGATGGATAACCGCGCTTTATTAAGAGCTATTCACTAGCTCAGCAGGTCTTATTCAGCGATGTTATTAACAACCTGAGTTCCTTTATAATGACCGCATGTAGGGCAAACCCGATGAGGCATCATAGGTTCGTGGCATTGCGGACAAGCTACAAAACCTGGAACAGTTAATTTCCAGTTCGCACGACGACGGTCGCGACGACATTTGGACAATCTACGCTTTGGTACTGCCATTATCTGCACCTCCTTAACATAATCACTGGGACTTTTAATTAATCATCATCTTTTTCATCGAGCAGTGTACGTAACACTGCCAATCGAGGATCCACTACAAAGGATTCACAAGAACAAGGTGAAACATTTTTATTTGCTCCGCAATGAACGCACAATCCTTTGCAATCATCCTGACATAACACTTGAGATGGCTCATTGATGATTAATGTATCCCGAATGAGATCCGTTAAATCAATGGTCTCACCATCAAAAGGAACAACCTCGGCTTCCTCAACATCGTCCCATTCTTTAAGGACGCCATAGGTTTCATTGAATGGTGTAGTCTGCGAATACGCTACTTCCGTCAAGCAACGTGTACATTCGTAATCACCATTGGTTGTTACGGTTCCTTCTACGATGAAATCCTGTCCATCGTAACGAAAATCACCACTAATGGTTATATCATGACGGCTCCAAGGAAAAGCAGTTACATCCCCCAGCACGGTGGCCGGTTCAGTAAATTGAAAAGGAAACGATTTTCCTATGTGTTCTTTTGCTTGCTCTACTTGCAGTTTCATAATTTTACCTCGACTATAATATTATAGCTATCTAACATGTCTTTGTCAAATTGTTATCTACATTCTTGCCGTATTTTTCTAATAAAAATATACTCGTCCGATTTAATATCTATGCTTAAGGAGACAGATAACCGTAGATACACTCGTAAGAGACCCTCAACGCCTTTAAAAGTGTATTTTAGAATGAAGAGAAAAGCCCCCTTTTGCAAGGAGGCTTCTATATTTTTAGTTTCTGATTAAGATGTCAATCAATTACATTTTTTCGAATTGATCTTTACCAACGCCACAGATTGGGCAAACATAATCATCAGGTTGATCTTCAAATTTTACACCTTCAACGGCTTCGTCATAAACCCAACCGCATACTACGCATACGTATTTTTCCATCACTTGTTCCTCCTTTCATTTTAGAATAGACACTTGTATCTACATCTTTAGTCTATCACAAATATCGATTATGTTCAATATCTTTTTTCAAAATTTGTTAAATCCTTTTTAAGCCTTATTCTATCTATATTGTCAGACTTTTGACATGAAAAACTCGTAATAAAATGTAGCATATTGTTATTATTATTTTTGGTGTTTTATCTTAACGTTTTGCTATAAATTTACTAGCCATCGTTCTTTAAGTAAAATATATTTTTATCCATTTTAATTTCTTATTCAACTTCATCTACAAAAAGCATTTGATTTATTCTATAATTAAATATAAAGATACTCAATTTTATTTTCAATTAAGGAGTAAAACTATGAAACGGATATTATTCTTAACATTATTACTGGTGTCTCTCGCTACTTCAGCTTTCGCTATCTCCTTATCCGAACTGCAAAACTCGCCTCAATTCTTAAAAACAGACGAAACATCCGATGACACCTATTATTTAAACCAAGACTCAATAAAAATACTTCGTTATTCACCACCTTACTATACATTAGAATATACTATATATATCGTTTCCTATAGTAACAAAGCAATAGTAGAAATCAATACTGTTGCTAATTATAACTATGACCGTAGTGTCAATTATATACTGGATAATGTAGATACTAGCACTTTGCCTAAATACAACATAAGGGATGAATTAACCGAAATCCTAATTCAAGAAAAAGATAAAGATAATGGCCTTAGTCTTACGGTCACCGATAATGGTTTTTATGATTTGAACGGAAATCTATTACTGCCACCTAGCAATGATCCTCCTAGAGTAATGAAATCGTCTTTTGCTGGTCCAGCATACAATACCGCATCAAGTGCATTTAAAAAGGTCTATAGTATTTATTTTTAATCCAACAACACAACAATCGAAATATTTCTATTTATAGACTTTTTCATTAAATTCCTTTATAATTAGTAGTGGAAATAAAAGTGATTTTCAATTACTTCTTTTATTAAACAAATTCACAATTTTTTATAATAATAAACAATCTACATTTTACAGGAGGTAGAACATGAAAACAAAATTGACTGAACTCTTAGGCATCGAATATCCGATTATCCAGGGCGCTATGGCTTGGACGTCTGAACATATTTTAGTAGCGGCCGTAGCTAACGCAGGCGCTACCGGCGTTATCGCTACCGGCGGTCGCGAAGCTGATTGGGTACGTGAAGAAATCCGTGCGGCTAAGAATTTGACGGACAAACCGTTCGGTGTTAACCTCATGTTAATGGCTAAGAACATCGACGAAATCGTAGCCGTTATTAAAGAAGAAAAACCGGCTTTCGTTACTTTGGGGGCAGGCAACCCGGTTCCTTACATCGAACCGATGCATGAAGCCGGTATCAAAGTAATCCCGGTTGTACCAAACGTTAAATTGGCTAAACGTGTGGCTGCTGCCGGCGCTGATGCCCTCATCATTGAAGGCCAGGAAGCAGGCGGTCATATCGGTACCCAGACTACCATGGCTCTCATGGAAAACGTATTGCCTGAAGTAGATATCCCTGTAGTTATTGCCGGCGGTATTGCTGACGGTCGTGCCTTGGCTGCAGCCCTCACTATGGGCGCCGAAGGCGTGCAAATGGGCTCCCGCTTCATCTTGGCAGAAGAATGCCAGATGCATCAGAACTGTAAAGATGCCATCATCAAAGCAACCGATACGGACTCTGCTGTTACCGGTTTAACCAGCGGTCATGGCGGCGTGCGTTCTTTAAAAAATGAATTTACGCAAAAATACTTGGAAGCTGAATTCAGCTGTGCTCCAAAAGACGAATTAACGGCTATGTCCGTCGGCACTAACCGCAAAGCGGCTGTTGAAGGCGACATCGTAAATGGCGCCGTACAATGCGGTCAAAGCTTAAATCGCTTGACTAAAGTTGAACCGGCTAAAGTAATCGTTGATTCTGTAATCGCCGAAGCAAAAGAAGCGATTAAAAAAGCACAGCGTTTTGCTTAAGCTTTAGTATTGACCTACCATGGCCTCAACGACCCCTTTGATTGTTCCGAGGCCATGTATTATTTAGTAAAGGAGTTTTAACTATGTTACCTTTTAACGGAAAATACCCAAAATTAGATCCTAAATCTTGCCTCATGCCGGGCGCTGAAATTGCCGGCGATGTAGAGCTTAAAGAATACGCCTCCCTCTGGCAAAACGTAGCTGCTCGCGGCGACGTAAATAAAATTATCGTTGGTCGCTACACCAATGTACAGGACAACTCTGTACTCCATGTAGATGACGATAAAGCTTGCGTACTCGGCGATTTCGTAACCATCGGTCACGGTGCCATCGTTCACGCTTCCACCTTGGAAGATAATGTCCTCGTTGGCATGGGTGCCATCGTTCTCAGCGGTTGCCATATCGGTACCGGTTCCATCATCGCTGCCGGTGCGGTTGTGTTGGAAAACACCACGATTCCTCCGTATTCCCTCGTTGTAGGTGTACCGGCGAAAGTAGTTCGTACCGATGAATCTCAGGTTGAACGCATCCATAACCAGGCATTGAAATATAAAAACCTTTGGACTGAACGCTACGGTTTATTACCTAATGCAGGCGGCGAAGAATACAAAAAAGGCGCTAAAATCGTTTAATACGAACAAATGACTGTCGCAAATAAAGAATAAAAACTAAAGAGCTATCCCTAAGTTTAGCTCCCCATCACACAAAAGAGGCTGACAACAATTTGCTGTCAGCCTCTTATTATATGTTCTATGCAATTTCAGGCTTATAGGACAAAAAGTGTGTGTGGCT
>NZ_HF986208.1:0-2817 GCF_000431435.1 Veillonella sp. CAG:933 | reverse complement strand
TTTTAGGTCTAACTTTAAGGGGTCGGTTCAGTGCTCCTTACTATGTTGTCTATGCGATTAATCTGTCAAAATATTTTGTCAGAATTATATTGTCAGTAAATCTCTTATTCTTCTAAGTTTATTTTTCAAAAAACAATTTATTCTAAAATTATTTATCCGCCAAAGCTGCTTCGATAGCTTCTTTCATAGCCGAAGGTTCTACAGTCGGTTCGAAACGACCGATAACCTCCCCTTTACGGTTTACCAAGAACTTGGTGAAGTTCCATTTAACGGAATCATCGTCCAAAAACTCAGAGTGATTTTCATTCAAATAAGTATTTAACATTTCAGCTTTTTCACCGGTAAACCCTTTGAACCCTTGCTGAGCGGTCAAATAGGTAAACAAAGGAATCTCCCCTTCACCACGAACTACAGCTTTGCCCATAACAGGGAACGTTACGCCGTAATTTAATTTGCAAAAACTCTGTACTTCTTCATTCGTGCCGGGCTCTTCTTCCGCAAATTCATTCGACGGTACAGCAATCACGGTAAAACCTTGGTCTTGGTAAGTTTTATATAAGGCTTCCAAACCTTCATACTGCGGTGTAAAACCACATTTGCTGGCCGTATTGACAATAACCAATACTTGGCCTTTGTATTGCTCCAATTTAACTTCGTTGCCTGCTTTGTCTAAAATACCGTAATTGTATACGCTCATGATGATTCCTCCTGTTACATCAAATAAGAATCTCTCTTTCGATGATTTAATTGTATACAACCTTTTAATTGCTGTCAACTATATTTTGCGCAATTTAATTCAACGAATTAACCATACCTTCTGCCGCTGTTTCCCCTTCCAGCGCAGCGTCTGTTTTAATAGCTTGACGGCTTACTAAAGTACAAAGACCGAAGGTAATGCTGCACACGATCCATTCCAAATAGATTACATGTGGCACGATGCGTACGGCCGGTACGAAGTTCCAAGCCAATAAAGTCACAACAGCCGCTACTAAAGTATAGAACGCACCGATACGACTGCAGTATTTAGGGGCGAACAGGGTCATCAAGACGATAACCGCGAAAGCCGCCATTAAGCTTAAGCCCTGCATCAAGGTAGCGATGATACCGCTGATAGTCAAAGCGAAGATGAATGTCATAAGCCCCATAACCACGATTGCAATCTTGGTAATGAGCGTATATTTTTCATCAGTTACATTCGGATTGATGAAACGTTTGTAAATATCCTGGGAGAATAAAGTACCGGAGCTTAAGAGTAAGTTACAAGCGGTACTCACATCGGCTGCCCAAAGGGCTGCCAAGGTTAAACCGGCCAAGAGCGGATGAAGCGAAACGATTAATTTCGGTAATGCCAACGCCGGCGATAAACCCGGATATAATTCGGCGGCAATCACGCCCAAATACGCACTGATGAAACCGATTGGCAGCATAATAAGCCCACCCAAGATGAAACCTTTGCGAGCAACGCCCACCGTTTTGGCGCCAAGCGAAATTTGAATGATACTCTGCAAGGACAGATTCACCGTAATCAAAGTAACAATCCAAGTCAAAATCGTCATACCTCCGACACCTTCAACCAAATCGAACATGTGAGGCATCGGTGCCTGCGCTTCGATAGCGGCGGTACCGCCCATCATAACAACGGCCATGTAAGCAGCGGCGGAAATGCCGATATATTTAAGAGTAACATTCAACAAATTGGAGATGCTGGCGGACCACATGCCGCCCATCATAGTAACGCCGATGAAAACGATGGCACTCATGATCATACCGGTTGTTACGGTGAAAACATCGGGCAATAAAGCGGCCAAAATGGTACCGCCCGCCACATATTGCAAACTCATAACACAAAGCTGAACCATGATTTGAATCACGATGCCTGCAATACGGCTCTTTTTATCATAGTAGCGTTCCAACATTTCCGGAACCGTCGTAATCTGCAAACGGCGATACCGTTTCGCCACCGTAAGGCCCATCACAATGGCCCCAAGGCCCCAAGCGGCCGTGTACCAGCCGGCGGAAATACCTTTTACATAGGCCTGTTCGGCCACCCCGATGGTAGACGCCCCGCCCACGGCCAAACCGACAATAGATACAGTAATAAGTGGTGTCGTCATACGGCGTCCGGCAAGCACATAATTTTCTGCCTTGCCCGTCGTCAACTTGCGCGACGCCCAGGAAATCACGAAGAGTAATACCACATACAGCCCTACAATCACAGTTGAAATAGTCATTTAAATCGCTCCTCTCTCTGGTGATTGGGGCATATCACCGGCTCGTCCGCCTTTTTCTCAAAAAATCATATTGGCAAAATCGCCAACTATGAAATAAAAAATCGCCCCTAAAAAGGGACGATGACGAATCGCGGTACCACCCTCATTGACGATTTCGGAGTATAAAAAAAGAGGGTAGTACCCAAGGGACGGAATATCCGCGGTACCACCCTCATTATCTCGAATCGACCAACTCATAGTTCTTCTAACGACAACCACGCCGGCGCAGCCTACTTAATTCAGCCTTGCAGTTCGGAAAGGAACTTCACACTGTAATCACTGCCGTTTTACACCAACCAACGGCTCTCTGCGCATGCCTTACAGGGCTACTTTCTTTCGTCATAACTTTTACGTCGCGTCCTGCTTGCGAGCTCCGCAATTATGTTGCCCGCTACACTAAGCATTCTGCTTTTTTAAATTGAAATCATTATACGAGAAAACATTTGTCCATGTCAAGGAAAATTTTATTTTTCTGAAAAATTTTCAGCAATGTGTCGCCTTATACGCTCGAGATTTAGGCTTATAGGACAAAAAGTGTGTGTGGCTT